>JAPWVC010000045.1 GCA_028275195.1 Candidatus Acetothermia bacterium | reverse complement strand
CGAGCGCGCCCGCGGCGATAGCGATGTCGATGAAGTCGAGGATGTCCTTTACGGTGCTGATCCCGACCCCTAGGTCAGCGATCCCGAGCAGGAGGTCTCGCCCGCCCTGGAAGGTCCCTTCCACGACCTGCTTGATCGCGATGTATGCGCCCTCATCGACCCTCTTCCGAGCGCTGGCGAGGATGAATCCCGGCTTGATCCACTCCTGGGCCGCGTCCGCGCCGAGGCCATAGGGCGGGCCGAACTCCCTCCCCGCGGCTCGGCCGGCCTCCTCCGCGGCATCGAAGACCCCCAGATGGGTCGCGCCGGCGATCCCGAGGATCACATCAGCTCCTTGCCTTATCTGGGTCGCGGCTGCCACCTTCCCCCCGGCCGGATCATCGAACCGCCCGACATAGGTCCCCAGGATCTGGAGCTTCACATCCTTCCCAAACCGCTCCTTATACCAATCGAGGCCCCAATAGACCCCCCAACGATAGCCTGCCTCGTAGCGCCAGACCGGAGGGATCTCCATCCCGGCCACAAAGCCGACGGCCTTGGCCCCATCGGCGATCGCAGTGAGGGCCGCCAGTGCTCCCGCGGGTGCGCCGCCCTGCTCCTCCTTGAAGAGCAGCCCGAGGATGTTCGGGATCCCTCCCGAGGAGCCATCGATGAAAGCGAACCTCTGTTGCGGGGCCTGCCGGGCGGCCTCCGGGAGGTCGGCGGCCAAGAGGAAGCCGACCCCAATGATCAGTGCGCACTCCCCGGAGCGAGCGAAGGCCAATAGGTCCGGAAGATAATCTGCCGGCCCCTTGGCGGTAGCCTCCTTAAGTTGGAGGCCGAACTCCGCTACGGCCCGCTCTGCCCCCAGGGCGGCCATGTCATTGAAGCTGAGGTCGCCCCGCCCCGTCTGGTCGAAGTAGAGGCAGACCGCGCTCGGCTGAGGTTGAGCCGCGACCTTTCCCAGGCCGGCCCCGAGCCCGACCGCCG
This sequence comes from Candidatus Acetothermia bacterium, assembly GCA_028275195.1. Classification (GTDB taxonomy): domain Bacteria; phylum Bipolaricaulota; class Bipolaricaulia; order RBG-16-55-9; family JANLFV01; genus JANLFV01. The sequence continues at coordinate 8,431 of JAPWVC010000045.1, read as the reverse complement.
CTACCAGCAACGCGACTAGAGTGATCCGGAACCTCATCTGAACCCACCTCCTTATGTGAGAAAATTATAGCATGTCACTCGCATCTTTGACAAATTTCGTGCGGAGGGCGAGAATGGACCTAGCTGGACCATCCAAACTCGGCTCTTGACCGGAGTGAATGGATCTGCTATATTCGGCTTGTGAACCCAAGCAGCCATGGCCCAGGCCGCGACGGCGCAGGTAGCGGGCAGGAAGGAGGTGGGAGCAGGGGTGAGAGGCGAGCCGAGCGCGGGGCGGGAGAGCCCCAATCAATCTAATAATTAGGAGGTCGAGCGATGAAGAGTCGAATTAGGCTTTTCACTCTATTGGTAGCGGTCGCGCTCCTGATAGGCGGCTTGATGGTGGTGACGGGCGGGGCGAGCGCCGGGGTGGCGCTCAAGGGGAAGGTCGCGGTCATACTCGATGTCGGCGGGCGGGGAGATCTCTCCTTCAACGATATGGGCTTCAAGGGGACGGACGAGGCGGCCGCGGACTTCGGCCTCCAGATGGATGCGATCCAGAGCGCTAGCGATGCGGACTACCTCCCGAACACCCGGAACGCCGCGGTCTCCGGCCAGTATGACCTGATCCTCGGCGTCGGCTTCTTGCTCACCGATGCCTTCAATACCGTGGCCCAAGAGTTCCCCGACCAGAAGTTCGCGATCATCGACAGCGTCGTCCCTCAGCCGAATGTGATGTCCATCGTCTTCGCGGAGAACGAGGGCTCCGCTTTGGTCGGGGCGCTCTCCGCGATGGTCGCGGCCTATTACGGCTACCCCAAGGTCGGGGTGGTCCTGGGGATCGAGATCCCGGTCCTCTACCACTTCGAGGCGGGGTATCGGTTCGGGATCGACTGGGGGAACAAGAAGTATGAGCAGATCACGGGCACGAATCCTAACATCGGGCTGCTCTGGACCTACACCGGGACCTTCAGCGACATCGCCAAGGGGTATGCTGCTAGCCAGGCGATGCTCGCCCAGGGCGCAGGCCTGATCTACAATGTGGCCGGCCCGCTCGGGATCGGTGACCTCCAGGCCGTGACCGAGGCCGTCCGTGCCCAGGGCCGCGAGGCCGGCCCGCCGTTCATGATCGGCGTCGATGCCAACCAGGACTGGATGGGCGATGGCCACCGGGTCCTCGCGAGCATGATGAAGCGGGTCGATCGCGGCTGTTACAAGGCCGTGGCGGATGTAGTCTACGGGACCTTCCAGGGCGGGATCGTCAGCCTCAGGCTGATCAACCGCGGGATCGCCATCTCGCGGTATCAGGACCTGCTCGACTTCATCCAGTTCGGGATCAATGCCGGGGCGATCACCGAGGCGGACAAGCCCAAGATCATCAGCAACTGGCTGGAGATGCGGAGTAAGATCCCTTACTGGATCTGGGACGCGGTGAGCGAGCTGGAGATGAAGATCGTCTCCGGCGAGATCGTCGTCCCCACGGCTAATACCATCGAAGAGATGCAGGCGATCCGCGCCCAGTATCCTCTGCCATAGGGCTAAGATTGCGAACGCTACGCTATTAGATCGGGGAGGGAGAGAGGAACTCCTCTCTCCCTCCTTCGATTTGCGGCCTTTCTCCCGCTGGATGAAGGGGCTAGGGCTCATCTCAAGACTCCTGCCGCTCGGGGAATCGCTCCTCGCCGGGCTCGTCGGCTTGGCCGTAGGAGCGATCATCATGCTCATTTACGGCTTCAACCCCATTGAGGCATACTTCGCGCTCTTCCGTGGGAGCTTCGGGAGCCTTTATAGCCTCTCTGAGGCTCTAGCGAACGCTACCCCATTGATCCTCACGGCCCTGACCTTTGCCATTGGACTACGGGGCGGGCTCTTCAACATCGGGGCCGAGGGGCAAGTCTATGTCGGGGCCCTGGCGGCGATCGCGATGAGCCTCTTCAAGCTCCCATCGGGGCTCCACCTGGTCCTGACCCTCATCGTGGCGATGCTCGCCGGGGCGCTCTGGAGCCTCCCCGCGGCGATCCTCAAGCTCACCCGCGGGGTCCATGAAGTCATCTCCACGATCATGTTCAACTGGGTCGCCCACTTCCTGGCCTACTACCTTATCGCTAACATCTTAGTCGATCCCAGGCGGGCCGAGAAGACGATCAGCATCCTCCCCAGCGCCCGCTTCCCCATCCTCGTCCCGAAGACGAGCCTGAGCTATGGGCTTTTAGTCTCGCTCTTCTGGGTCGGACTCGCCCTCTTCCTCCTCTGGTATACCACGATCGGGTTCGAGGTCCGGGCGATGGGGTTCAATCCCGCGGCCTGCCGCTATGCCGGGATCAAGCGGTGGCGGACGGCCCTCTTCGCCTTCCTCGTTGGAGGCCTCACCGCCGGGGCGGCCGGGGGAGTCCATGTGATGGGCCGGCCGCCGAGCTATGCTATCTTCAGCGGATTGGGCGGGCTCCTCAACCTCGGGTTCGACGGATTAGGAGTGGCGATGATCGGGCGGAACCACCCCATAGGGATCGTCCTGGCCGCGATCTTCTTCGGTGGGCTGATGGCCGGGGGTAGGCTGATGCAGATCTCGCCGGGAGTCCCTCTGGAGCTGATCCGCGTGGTCGAGGGGGTGATCATCGTCGCCCTGGCCGTCCCGGAGCTGATCAGGATCTTCCGGCTCTTCCGCGAGAAGATCACCATCTGGAGGAGGGGATAAGATAGGATGACATTCCTCGACCACTTCTTCGGGATCCTCTTCATCTCGCTCCATGCGATGGTCCCGATCACCCTCGCTGCCACGGGGGAGGTGCTCGGGGAGACGGCCGGGCTGTTCAACATCGGCTTAGAGGGGATCATCCTCTTAAGTGCTCTCACCGGGGCTCTGGGGGCCGAGGCCGGTGGCTGGCTCATCGGGCTGCTCGTGGGGATCGGGACGGGGCTGGCGATCGGGCTCCTCTTCGGGCTGATCTCGACCTATTGGAAGGGGGACCAGCTCATCGTCGGGGTCGGGATCAACCTCCTCGCACTCGGGTTCGTGGCCTTCGAGCTGATCATCCTCGGGGCCCCGGGATTCCACGCCGTCCCGAGGGAGGTGCAGGTGCCCAATATCAATACCCCTATAAGGAAGGACCTGAGCCCGCTGATCTTCTTGACCCTCGCCCTGCCGTTCTTGACCTACTATCTCCTCTCGCGGACCCAGCTCGGACTGAAGCTCAAGGCAGTAGGGGAGAACCCCGCGGCGGCCGATGTGGCCGGGATCCGGGTGAACCTCCTCCGGCTCCTCGCGGCCGCTTGCGGGGCCTCGCTCGCCGGGCTGGGTGGGGCCTTCATCAGTGTCGACTGGATCGGCTCGGTGACCAAGGAGATCTCCGCCGGAAGGGGCTTCATCGCTCTAGCCACGGTCGTCTTCAGTGGGCTCAATCCCCTGATGGTCTTGCTCGGGGGGTTCATCTTCGGGTTCTTCGAGAGCTTAGCCACTTGGGTCTCCACCTTCCCCGGGATCAAAGAGGTCGTCCCCTGGCAGGTCGTGTCCATGACCCCTTACATCGTCACCCTGCTTGTGGTAGCGGGCGCGATCGGGCGGGTCCGCTTCCCCGCCGCCTTGGGGAAGCCCTACATCCGCGAGTGAGCCCCGGCCATCATCAGGCCCAGCTCCTCTCGCCGGGCCTCGGCCCCTTCGACCAGTCCCACGATCCTCCCCTCGAACATCACCGCGATCCGGTCCGAGAGGGCCATTACCTCGTCCAGGTCCTCTGAGACGAGGAGGATCGCCGTCCCCTCCTCCCGGAGCTTCAGGAAGAGCCCCCAAGTGTGCCTTATCGCCTTAGCGTCGAGCCCTTCAGTGGGGTGAGCGGCGATGATCAGGGGCGGCCGGCGCCAGGTCTCTCGCCCTAGGATGAGCCGCTGGATGTTCCCCCCGGAGAGGATCCGCGTCTGGGATCTCCATAGGTCGGGGACGAGGGCCTCGAACTCCGCGACAACCTTCTCCGAGTGCTTGGTGATGTAAGGGATATTCAGGATGGAGTGGCGGGAGAAGGGCGGCTTCCGGTAGTCCTTGAGGACGATGTTCTCCGCCACATTCATCGGCTCGACGACCCCGATCTCTCGCCGCTTCTCCGGGATGTGGGCCACCCCGGCCTCAATGAACTCCCGCGGCGAGCGGTTAGTGAGGTCCTTCCCGAAGACGAGCACCCGGCCTTGAGTGGCCTTCCTTAAGCCGGTGAGGACCTCGATCAGCTCCGACTGGCCGTTCCCCGCCACTCCGGCGATCCCGAGGATCTCGCCCTCCCGGAGGGCGAAGGAGACCCCTCTCAAGGCCGGCTCACCCTCCGGCCCGAGGGCATGGAGGTCCTGGACCTCCAGAGCTACTTTATTACTCCTGACCGGCTTCCGCTCGATGTGGATGGCCACATGCTCGCCGAACATCAGCCGAGAGAGCTCCTCCTCATCGGTCTCGGAGAGCCGCTTGGTCCCCATCGCCTTCCCCAGCTTGAGGACCGTTACCCGGTCCGAGACCTTAAAGACCTCCTTCATCTTATGAGTGATGAAGAGGACACCATGGCCTTCGGCGGCCATCCCCCTCAGGACGGCGAAGAGGTGGTCCGCCTCCTCCGGCGTGAGGAGCGAGGTCGGCTCATCGAGGATGATCACATCCGGGTCATGGTAGAGGACCTTGATGATCTCGACCCGCTGCTGCTCCCCGGCGGAGAGGTCCTCGATCCGCGCTTTGGGGTCGACCCAGAGGCCATAGCGTTCGGAGAGCTCCCTCACTCGCCGCTCGACCTGCCGGATCGGGTAAGAGAGATTGAACTCCGCTAGCCCGAGGGCCACATTCTCCGCGACGGTGAAGGGGCGGACGAGCATCAGCTCCTGGTGGACCATCCCGATTCCATGCCGCAGCCCGTCCCGCGGTGACTTTAGGGTAACGGGCTGGCTCCGGACATAGACCTGGCCCTCGGTGAGGGTGTAGAACCCAGAGAGGATGTTCGCCAGGACCGTCTTCCCCGCGCCGTTCTCCCCCAAGAGGGTATGGACCTCCCCGGCCCGAATGTCGATGTCCACATGGTCGAGGATCAGATACTCCCAGACCCCGGGGAAGCCCTTGCAGATCCCCTTGCCCTCCAGGAGGACCTCCCCCTCAGGCAATTCTCCTGCCATCTTACTTGTAAGAGCGTGCGAAGCCCTATTCCCTCCCTTCATCGCCGCAGATAGGTCTGAAAGAGGGCCTCGAGCAGAGCTCGATGCTCCCCCAGGATAAGGACGAGGTGGTTCCCGAGAGGGCATGTGAGGAGCTCGTCTATGAGCTCGGGCCGGTCGAGCTCCAAGGCCACCTGGGTCCGGCAGAGCCCCTCCTCCGGCTCATGCGGCAGGATGGACCCCTCAGCGAGGAAGAGCTGGTCGAACCCCTCGCCTCCGATCCGGAAGACCGTGGCCCTGGCCGAGGGGAGTCGGACGGCGAGCCCGAGCCCCAGAGAAGATTCAAAATGCGAGCGGAGCTCAAAGGCCATCGCATGCTCTTGCGAGTAAGAAGAGCCGAGGGAGAGCGGGCAGGTGCAGTGGGCCAAGAGGAGGCCCGCCCGCTCGACCCGGGCGAGGTTTCCCATGAAGGCCGCCTGCCCGGTGAGAAGCCGGGCGAGATGCATCGAGAGGAGGGCCTGGAGGTCGCCCTCGCACCCCGCGGTCAGCCCCTCATCGTTGAGCCGGGCGAGGGCGTAGCAGCCGGTGTTCCGCAGCGGGCCGATGAGGTCGAAGCAACGGACGGTCAGGGCCGAAAGGCGGTGCTCCTCCGCGAGCCCGCGGAGGGCATGATAGATCCGGATCGCCCCTTCGATAGTCTCCTGGTCAAGCTCGCCGAGGCGGCTCGCACCCCGCTCGAGCTCCTCTGCTTCCTTGGTGAAGGAGCGGCCCGCCAAGGCCCGGACGCGCGCGAGGACTTCCCCGATCTCGAGCTCGACGAGCTCGAGCCCAAGCTCCCTCAGGCGGGCGGGCTCAACACCGCTCGCCACTAGCCAATCCGAGGGGCGGCCGACCAGGCCGACTCTGGAGTGGACGAACTCCCGCCAGGCGGCCCGGACCCGCGCGTGGAGAGCGAGTTGCGACGCGACCTGCTCGGCTTCTCCATAGAGGATCAGCCCTTGCCTGCCCTCCTGCCGGAGACGGGCGAGGAGCTCCAGGGCCGCGGGGAGGGAGTTGTGCCATGGATGGGCGACGATGAGGATCGGCTCCTCCAGCAGCGCAGCGGCCTCGAGGGCCTCTTCCTCAACCCCGCCGGTGAGGATCAGTAGCCCCTGCAAGGCGAGGTCTCCTCCGGCGCCGGTAGCCTCCTCGACCAGGACCTTACCCGAGGCGTTGAGCCCCGCGATGACCTTCTCCTTAAGGGCTGTGATCCCCTCGTTGCCGTGCAGAGAGGAGCCCAACGCTCTCAAGCCGACCTTGTCCACGGCGTCCATGTTAAGGGGAGATGCCACACTGAGGCAAGTCCCGGGCCTCAGCGTCGCGGGCGGCTTTGCCCGGGCTCCCCCGCAGGCTATAATGGCCTGCTTGGGCTGGGCAGGAAAGGCGATGGCGATCGCGGATGAGCACCAATAAGAGGGGCTTACTCATCAAGAACGCTACGGCCCTGGCGCTCCTCGAGCCGGGCCGGCCCTACCTTCGTGACGGTTACATCCTGATCCGCGACGGCCGGATCGAGGAGCTCGGGACCGGCTCGCCCCCCGGCCCCGCGCCCGCGGATGAGACGATCGACGCCTCGGGGAAGGTCGTCCTCCCCGGATTTGTCAATGCCCATCATCACCTCTACCAGACCCTCACGCGGGCCTATCCCCAGGCGATGGACGCCCCTCTGTTCGATTGGCTGAGGGCCCTTTATCCCCTCTGGGCTAAGCTCGATGAGGAGGCGGTCTACCTGGCCGCGCTCGTGGGGCTGGCTGAGCTGATGCTCTCCGGCTGCACCACGACCACCGACCATCATTACATCTTCACTCCGGACTTGAAGCGGGCCATCGACCTCGAGATCGAAGCAGCAAGGGAGATCGGCATCCGGTTCCACCCCTGCCGAGGGTCGATGAGCCTAGGCGAGGCGAAGGGCGGCCTCCCCCCGGAGAGCGTCGTTCAGGCCGAGGAGGAGGTCCTGGCCGACTCGGAGAGATTGATCAGGGAGTATCATGACCCTTCGTCCGGGGCGATGGTCCGGATCGCGCTCGCCCCCTGCTCCCCATTCTCGGTCACCCCGGAGCTGATGCACGCGACCGCCGAGCTAGCGCGGAGGTATGGCGTCCGGCTCAACACCCATCTGGCGGAGACCAAGGACGAGGAGCGGTTCTGCCTCGAGCGGTTCGGCCTCCGGCCGGTCGACTACCTCGAAGAGCTCGGCTGGCTGGCTCCCGATGTCTGGATCACCCATGCCGTCCATCTCCGGGCAGAGGAGATCGCCCGCTTGGCCCGGGCCGGGGTGGCGGTCGCCCACTGCCCCAGCTCGAACATGCGGCTCGGCTCGGGGATCGCGCCGGTCGTCGAGCTCCGCCGGGCGGGGGTTCCCGTGGGCCTGGGGGTCGATGGGAGCGCCTCGAACGACTCCTCAAACATGCTCCTGGAGATTAGGCAGGCCCTCCTCCTCCAGCGAGCGGCCCATGGCCCGAGTGCCCTCAGGGTCCAGGAGGCCCTGGAGATGGCCACCCTCGGAGGGGCCCGTTGCCTCGGCCGGGAGGACTTGGGCAAGCTTGCGGTCGGCCAAGCGGCGGACATCGCCATCTTCGACCTGGGGGAGTTGAACTACTCCGGGGCCGGGGACCCGCTCGGGGCACTGGTCCTCTGCGCCCCTACGACCGTTGAGACCTTAATCGTCAATGGCCGGGTCGTCGTCAAGGATCACGAGCTCCAGACGATCGACCTGGAACGAGTCAAGCGGGAGCACCGAGCGAGGGCCCGGGAGATCATGGGGCTCGAGGCCGAATGAGATACGATCTTGTAATCCGTGGCGGGGAGGTCGTGACCCCCGGCGGGGTCCAGCGGTGCGCCATCGGGATCAAAGGGGAGAAGATCGCGGCCTTGGCCCTCGAGCCCCTCGAGGGGGAAGAGGTAATCGATGCGGAAGGGAAGCTCGTCCTCCCTGGGGTGATCGATGCCCATGTCCATCTGGAGATGCCGGTCGACGGCCTCCGCTCGGCCGATGATTTCTATACGGGAACCGTGGCCGCGGCCTTTGGGGGCGTGACCACACTCCTCGACTTCGCGATGCAAGCCCCCGGGCGGCCTGAACGGGAATGCATCGCCGAGCGGCGGGCCCAGGCCGACCCGAAGGTGGTGATCGACTACTCCCTCCATGCCAATTTCACCGAGCAATCCCAGGCCTCGCTCGCGGAGATCCCCGAGATCATCGCCTCCGGGCTCACCAGCTTCAAGCTCCTCACCGCCTACAAGAGGCGGGGACTGATGGTCGAAGCTGGCTTCCTCTATGCCGTCCTCCGGGAGGCCC
>JAPWVC010000050.1 GCA_028275195.1 Candidatus Acetothermia bacterium | reverse complement strand
GCTCCTCCAGCCCCTGCTTGAGGGAGGTGACGAAGCCCTTGAAGGCCCGCTCGCCCCGGAGGTAGCGGAGGACGCTCCCTTCGACCTCGGCCTCCACCCCCTCCTTCAGCCACCTGAAGGTTCTCCCGGAGAAGCCCGTCACAGTGAACGGCGTCGTGAGGTATTGGACGAAGAGAGTCCGCGGCTGGGCTTCTAGCTCCTCGAGGGAGGGCGGCTGGGCGATGACCTTGATCCGGTCGATATTCGTGGCCCCGGTCATGCTCGCAGCGGTGAGGGTGCGGCCTGCCGCGGGGAGGTAGCTTGTGGAACTAGCGGCGGCCGCGCTCGGGGCGCTCGCCTTGCTGAGGCAGGCATCGAGGACCGGGAGCATCACCTCGATCGGCTGGATCAGGAAGGGCTTCCCCGGCTCGGTGAGCGGGGTATCCCAGGAGTAGCTAGCGAAGAGGGCTCCGATCAGCTTGTCGTTGATGTAGCATGGGCTTCCGCTCATCCCGGCCGCCGTCCAGAAACCCTCTTCCGCGCGAGCCAAGATCGTGGCCTTATATTCCTGAGCCCGTGGGTCCAGCCCCACATAGGCTGTCCGCAAGATGTCGACAATCGTGAAATTGAAGGTGACGAGCTGATTCCCATTGATCGCGGTCCTGCAATAGCCGGTCATCCCCGGGGCGAGCTCGTCGACGAACATGAACTGGCCGCGGTCTCGCCCCCCAGCGGTGAGAGCAATGGTCAAAAGGACCAAGGCCAAGATGGCCAGCCCCAGACGGAGAAAGAGCCTCTTATTCTGCATTCTAACCTCCTTAAAATGGTCTGTCAGAAGCCTCTTCCCGCCAAGCACCACCTCCCTTCTGCACTACCTAACTACTATAGCACAGGATTATTCAGCGGGCAAGCCCTAGTGGCGGACGAGGCAGAACTCCAGGCCCCGCAGCTCCAAGGGGTGGCTGTTCTCCGGGGAGTGGACGACCATCCTCCCGCGCTCGAAGTAGGGGAGGGCCTTCTGATACTCTTTGGGTGCACCGGCCCGCTCGGCCTGCCCCTCCTCCATTCCCAAGAGGAGCCGGGTGCTCACCTGGGAGAGGACGGCCTCGTTCACATCTTGGGGGTTCTGGGTGATCAGGACCAGCCCGAGCCGGTTCTTCCGCCCCTGCTTTGCCGCGGCCACGAACTTCTCCACGATGATCCGGTCCTGCTGGGTCGTGGCGTTCGTGAGGTAATTGTGGGCCTCATCGACCACGAGGACCACAGGGAAACGGGCGATCCGCTTCCCCCATTCGGCCTCGACCGCCTCGGTCTTGGCGTCGGCGACCATGGACATGATCGCGAGGACGACGACCCTTTCGGCCTCCGGGCTCAGGTGCTCCGTAGGGAAGACGCTCACTGCCCCTTCGGCGAAGATCTCTTCATAAAGCTGGTCGAGTGGGTTTGCCCCCTGGTCGAAGATCCGCTCGAAATAGGGGCGGAGGACCCGCCGCTTCAGGGCCTTGAGGGTCTCGCTGTGGATCAAGCCGGCCTTGTAGCGCTCCTCGGCTCCCTCGACGAATTCCTTAAACTCCTGGTAGCGCTCCCCGCCACTGGCGAAGAAGTCCCGGACCAGAAGCACGAGCGCCCCGAACTGCTCCTCGTTCACCTCCCCGCCGGCGATCAGGTAGGGGAACTGGCGGACGAGGGCGAAGGGGACCGTGAACTCCAGGTATTTCGGGGCACCTTGGTAGCGCCGACCCTCCTCCTTGGCCGCGAAGACCCTCACCCCTTTTACTCCACCGAACTTCACCCCCTGGCCGCGGAGGATGTCCAGCTCCTTAGCAGGGATGGTTTCCAGGACCGGGTTATCCTCCATCATCTGCCAGTATTCGTTGTGCGGGTCGAGGATGATGAGGTTCACCTCCCTTTCTTCTCCTCCCCGCCGCTCCATCCGGTAGCGCGAGCCGACGAGCTGCCTCAGGAAGTTCTTCGCCACATGGGTCTTCCCCCGCCCGCTCATCCCCGCGATCAAGGTGTGCGTGAAGATCAAGGGATCGCCGGTCCTCTCCGGGTCGTTCCGGAGGTAGTAGGGGATCGGGAGGCCGCTGGAGAGCCTGATCGGCTCGCCATTGACCGCCACATAGCCCAAGAAGAGCCCGTCCTCCGGGAGGTCTAATCCGACCTTGACCTCGTCCTCGCTGGCCACGCGGCGGACGATCGTATTCGGCTTAGGGATGTGGCGGACCTCGAGGGCCTTGCCCTGGACGATCATCGAGAGCGGCTCGAGCTCCGCCAGCTCGATATACTCCTCTTCTCCGACCCGCTCCGCTCCGACCAGGAGGTGGACTTCGCTCATGTCGTCGAGCGCGTCCCGCTTCCTGTAAGACAGCTTTTTGATCCGGGCGAAGATCTTGCCCCCGGCGTAGTCGCAAGGGATGACCACATACTCTCCCACGGCCACCCGGTCCCGCCGGCTCTCGGGGACATACATCTCGATCTTGGCCTCGGTCAGGCTGAGGGAGAGCTCGCTGGAGATGGCGATCCGTCCGAGCTCCTCTTCTCCTAGCTCGGGCTTGGCCGGCCTCGTGAACTCTAGGCCCAGCTCCCGCTCTAGATCGAACTCGCTCATCTCACCACGGCTCGCCACGGCCCTGATTATACCCCAGGTCCGGGGGGAGGCCGCAGCTTTTAATGAGGGCCTCCCGCTCCTCTTGGGTGATCCTGGCCCGGCTATCGGCCCGCCGGAGGAGCGGCGGGACCCCCTCGCCTCGGGCGATCTCGCTCAGGACCGCGAGCTGAAGCTCCTCCGGATCATGGCGGCTCAGGACCAGCCGAGGGGCCTCGACCTTGAGGACGCTCCCTTGCCCTTCAGTAGCCTGAGGGTCGAAGACGAAGAAGTAGGCCACATGATACTCCTCCGGCCGGAGCTGGGGTTCGAATTCGGCCAGTTCGTGGAAGATGTCGCTCCCCTCTGCTCGCGCTCCCGACCGGCCGGGAGAGGGGTATCTCTCCTGGACGAACCAATTGGTCCAGCCGAGCCGGTCCTTCGCCAGGCCGAGGAAGAGGGCTCGGATGAACTGGCGATCATCGGCCCAGGGCCCCCTCTCGGGGAGGGCCTCCAGGAGGTAGGCGGTCTGAGGGGTCTTATTGATCCCGACATAGGCCGTCCCGCGCTGAGCCAGGAATTCGGCCAGCCGGAGATGGCCCGCCAGGGCCTCGACCGCTCCGGGGAAGGCGAGGAGATCCCCTCCCCGTGACCTCTCCTTCAGCAGGTAATAGAGCCCGATGGGGAAGACATTCCCGTCGAGGATCAAGAGATCGGCCCGGCCCAGGTCCAGCCTCTCGGCTAATCTCTGGCCGTGGCGGGCCTCACTGGCGGAGTCGGCCAGCCCCTTGAGGACATGATCGATCTCGCCCCAGAGGTAGTCGCGGGTGAGGTGGACCCGCCAGAGCGCGAGGAGCCCATCTTCATGTTCATGGTAGTCGGCCTTCGGGCCCCCGCTAGGGCTGAAGGAGTGGGTGACCAAGGCGACGGTCCGGAAGGCATCGAGCGGGAGCCCTTCCAGCTCTTGCGGTGGCTCACCCAGCATGACCGCCTGGTTGGCGCAGAGGGTCGTCCCATTCGCGAAGTGGATCGGGCGGGTCGAGCCGCCGTCGAGCCCGAAGGCCCGGCAATAGGGGCTCGGGCTGGCCGCGAGCTCGAGGCGCGGCCTGCTCCGAAAACCGAGTGGGGTGAGGGCCCGGAGTGGCCCACCGAGCTCGAGAAGAGCGAAGGCCCGCTCGGCCTCCTCCCGCCAGCGGCGGGGATCGAAGGCGAGGCTGAACTCCCTCACTCCTTCCACGAGCTTCCGCTTGACATCCGCGGAGAGCATTATCTTACCTCACCTTCCGGACCGTCGAGATGTTGTCCCGCCCCTTCTCTGTCCGATACTCGTGGTCCGCCCCCTCGACGAGCCCCTCCTCATGGGAGACGACGAGCACCTGGCCGAGCTGGCTCCCCAGCTCTTCCAATAAGAGCTGGAGCCGCTGGACCCTCTCCCGGTCGAGGTAGATCGTCGGCTCATCGAGGATCAGCGGGAGGGGGCCGACCGCCCTGGCCAGGACCTGGTGGATCGCGCACCTTAAAGCGATGTTGATCAAGGCCCGCTCGCCACCGGACATGAGGGCCGGGTCGAGCCACCGCCCGTCCTTCAGCTCGACTGCGATCTCATACCCCTCGCCGATGAGGGCCCGGCTGTAGGCCTCCCCGGAGTCCATCAGTCGGAAGAGCTCATTGAAGTAGTAGCTGATCGCGGCGATGTTCCGCTTCCGCAATTCCCCCTTCACCTGGCGGTAGAGCCCCTCAAGTTGGGCCACCTCCCCGCTGAGCTTCCGGAGCCCCTCGATCTCCCCAGCAAGCCGGTTCTGCTCCTCCTCGAGCCGCTTGAGCCGCTCGAGCTTGCCCGCGACCACCCCTCGCCGGTCGAGGAGCACGGCATACTCCTGCTGGAGCTTCGTCCGCTTCCCCTCTAATTCCTTCAGGGCCGCGATCAGACGAGCCCCCTCCTGCTCGAGCTTTTCTCTCTCGCCCACCTCAGCCTTGAGCTGGGCCCGCCTTCGCTCCAGCCGGGCTAGGTCCTCCCTCAGTGCGCTAAGGTTCTCCAAGAGCGCTTTCTTCCTCGCCTCGGCCTCCTCGGCCTTGGCCTGCAGCTTGAGCACCTCCGCCGCGAGCCGCTCTAATCTCTCCAGTCGGGCTTGATGCTCCTCCGCCTCCTTGAGGCGGGCCGAAAGGTCAGCCAGCTCCATGGTCAAGGCCTTCTGCTCCTCTCTCTTGGCCGCTAGAGCCACCTCAAGGCCGCTGAGCTCCGCCTCGGTCCGCCTGAGCCGCTCCTCCAGCCCCTTCCGCTGCTCCGCTAATTTTTGGAGCGCCTGGCGCTTATCCTCCAGACGCGCCGCGAGCTGTTCGCGTCTGGCACGGAGCTCGACGGCTTGGAGGATTAGGCGGTCCAGGGCCTTCACCTCCTCTTCCAAGGCGGCAAGCTCGGCCAGGAGTCGCTTCTGCTCCGTCTCGAGCTCAGCGATGAGCTTCCCCAAGCGGCGGCCCTCTTCCTCCAGTTTCGCCAGGGCCTCGGCGAAGGTCGCCTCGCTCACTGGCTGGCCGCAGGTCGGGCACCTCCCGGCTTGGATCAGGGCCATCCGCTCGCTCCGCTGCCTCTCCAGCTCCTTCTGACTGGTCCGGGCCGCGACCAGCTCGGCCCGCAGGCCCTCCTCTCGCTCGCGAAGCCTCTCCAGTTGGGCCGCTCGCTCAGCCCGGAGGGCCTCAACCTCGAAGGCGTGAGCCCTAGCCTGGGCCTCCTCCACCTCCGCGAGGGAGCTGGCGAGCCGCTCGAGCTCTTGCCCGCTCGCCCTCTCGCCCTCCTGGAGGGCAGCCAGCTCGCTCCGCAGCTCATAGGCTTGAGAGTCGAGGTTCTCCCCCTGCCTCTGGAGGTGGCCGAGCTCGGCCTCCAGCCGGGCCAGGCCTTCCCGGCGAAATTGGAGCTCCGCTCGGAGCCGTTCCAACCCGCTCCGGCCATCCGCCAGCGCCCGCTCGAGGAGCTCCGGGCTTTCCCCACGGTCAAGCGGGCCGAGGAGTTGATCCCGAGGGAGCCGGAATTGCTCGGCCAGGAGGCGCGCCTCCTCCTCTAGCTTCGCTCGTTGCTCGCCCGCTTGGGAAGTGAGGCCATCGAGGAGGAGCCGGAGCCGGTCGAGCTCCCCCTCTTGGGCCTTGGCCCGTCGCCGCTTCCCTTCCAGCTCGGGCTCGAGTTCGTGGAGCTCCTTCTCCGTCACGGCGAGCCGGCGGAGCCGCTCCTGGAGATGAGCCCTTTCCCGCTCGAGGCGGGCCAGCTCCCCATCGAGCCCTGCTAGCTCCTTCTCCTTCCGCTCGATCTCCCCCTCGAGTTTGGCCCAAACGCGGGGCAGGTCCTCAGCCTCCAGGGCCGCAAGCTCTCTCCTCAACCCGAGGAGCTCGCCCTCGAGCCCCGCCAGTCGGCGGTTGACCGCCCGGGCTGCCCCCTCCTTCGCCCGGGTGGCGTAGCTATCGAGCCGCTCCAGGCGGAGGAGCCGGTCGAGCATCCCTCGCCGCTCCTCCTCCCCGGCCCGGATCAGCCGGTCGATCTCCCCTTGCCGGACATAGACGGCATTAGTGAAGTCGTCCCGATCCATATGGAGGAGCCCTTGGATCTGGGCGCTCACTTCCTCGACGCCCACCCATTCCAGTCCGTCCTCGCGCCGGAGACGGCAGCTCTCCCGCTCACTTTGGACCCGCTCGCCCTGGCGCTTCAGCCCCATCTCGCTGGTGAACTCCCAGCCACCGCAGCGGAAGGTGAGCCGGACCCGGCCCTCTTTCGCCCCCTCGCGGAGGATCTCCCCCAGGGAGCGGCCCATTGCGGGGCAGGCCCGGCTCCCGTAGAGGGCAAAGAAGATCGCCTCGAGGAGGGAGGACTTCCCCGAGCCGTTCGGCCCGGCGATCACGGTGATTCCCTCCCCGAGGTCCACCTCCCCACGCCGATAGCAGAAGAGGTCCTCCACCTCGAGGCGGAGGAGCCGGAGCCCCTCGGCTTCGGCCCTCTCTCGGTATGAGCGCGGCGCGGCGCGCGCTGCCTGGGCGCGCGCCAAGAGGTCGAGGAGGCTCAACTCCTGCCCTTGCCTTTCCCGCCCGGCCTCGGCCATCGGTTCGTCCGATCAGCCCTCCAAGAGCTTGCTCACCTCGGGATCGACATTCGAGTCCGGGACCCGCTCGTCCCGGATGATCGAATCAATGGCCCTCCCGCGGGGGGAGAGATCGAGCTCGGCCAGCTTCTGGGCCAGCAGCTCCTCCAGGGCGCTCGGCTCGAGCTCTCTCTCCAGCTCCGGGGCTTCCTCTAGCCCCGGGAGTTCCTTTCCGCCCGGCGGCGTAGCGCGATGGAGGAACTGGACAGCCAGGGCCCCGCGCCGGAGGGCCTCCTCCTCCAATTCTTGGAGCCTGCCGCCATCGCTAAAGTAGATACAGACTACCGCTCCTGCCAGGTCATGCGCTGCCAGGTCCGCGAGTAGCCCTTCATGGCTCGCCGAAGCCGAGCCGGAGTCGATGTAGACGAACCTCCTCGTCCGGAGCTCTCGTCGCTCCAGCCGCTTGGTTTCGAGATCGATGAGGCTTACCCCTCGCGGGTCACGCTCGCTCGCCCGCCAGCGCTCAGTCGAGCCGGGATAGGTCACAAGGAGGCCCTCCTCCAGCCAGCTCCGGTGCTCATGGTAATCCCCCAAGAGGACGATCTCCACGCCGGAGTCACGGCATGCCTTCAGGAGATGGGAGAACTTCAACTCCCCGCGGGCTAGATCGATCCGGTCGAGCATCTGGTGGGCCACGAGGACCCCGCCCTGCAAGCGAGGGAGCTCGAGCTCTACTGCCCTCCGGCCTGAATAGTCCAATCCGAAGAGCTGGGCCCCATCGAGATCATAAGGCTCTCGACCGAGGTGGACCGCCAGCCCGAGCGCGGCGAAGAGGTCGAGCCACTGGACCCCGCGCTTCTGCTCGTGGTTCCCCACCACCCCGAGGAAGGGGATCCCGGCCTCATGGAGGCGGACGAGGGCCATGAGGGTGTCCCGGAGGTCCTCGGTCGAGGGGTTCCGGCTATCGAAGAGGTCCCCGGCATGGACTACCGCGCGGACCCCCTCGGAAATGGCCAGTTCGACCGCCTGGAGGAAGGCCGCAGAGAAGTCGGCTCGCCTCTCCGCTAGACCATATTGCCTTGTCCCGATGTGCGTATCCGCCAGATGGAGGACCTTGAGCATCTTCCCCTCTCCACTCCAGTTCACATCGGAGTATAGCCTGAGGGGAGGGAGTATTCAACGGAAGCTCAACCTCGGGGGCTCGCTCCTTATGGTCCGCCTCTTAGCCGCGGGTCGAGTATGTCCCTGATCCCGTCGCCCAGGAGGTTAAAGCCCAAGACGGTGATGAAGATCGCTAGCCCGGGGAAGGTCGAGACCCACCACTGGCCGGGGAGGTAGTTCCTCCCGGCCGTGACCATCACACCCCACTCCGGAGTCGGGGGCTGAGCCCCTAGTCCGAGGAAGCCGAGGCTGGCAGCGGTCCGGATGATCCCGCCCATCTCCAGCGTCACCTGGACTATGACCGGCGAGAGGCTCAAGGGGAGGACATGACGGAAGAGGATCCGCCACCTCCCCGCACCCATGGCCCGTGCGGCCTCGACATAGTTCTCCTCCCGGATGGCGATGGCTCGGCTCCGGGCCAGCCGGGCGAAGAAGGTCCATTCAGTCAGGGAGATGGCGATGACCACGTTCTCCAAGCTCGGGCCGAGGGCCGAGGAGATGGCCATCGCTAGGATCAATTGGGGGAAGGCCATGAAGATGTCCGTGATCCTCATGAGGAGGTTGTCGATCCGCCCGCCGAAGTAGCCGCAGAGGATCCCGATCAGCGTCCCTGTCGAGCCGGCGAGGAATGCGACGATGATCGCGATCCTCAGGGAAATCCTAGCCCCATAGAGCAGTCGGCTCAAGATATCTCGGCCCAGTTGGTCCGTCCCAAGAGGATGGGAGGGGCTGAGCCCCTCTAGCTTCTTCAGCGGCTGGGTGGCGAGTGGATCGTAAGGGGCCAAATAAGGGGCCACTATGGCCGCTAGGACCAGGCCTAAGATGATCGCCAAACCGGCAAGAGAGAGGGGGTTCCCTCTCAAGGCCCGCCACATCTCCGCGAGCAATGAGCCCTTCATCTTATTCAGCCGTATCTTATCTTGGGGTTTAGATAGGCGTAGGATATGTCCACGACCAAGTTGGTCAAAGCGTAGAGGAGCGCGATCAGCATCGTTGAGCCGACCACCGCGGGGAAGTCGAGGGCGAGGAAGGCATTGGTCGCATAC
>JAPWVC010000004.1 GCA_028275195.1 Candidatus Acetothermia bacterium | reverse complement strand
CAAGGCATAGTATTTCTCATCCTCCTTCGGGGGGCGGACCTGGCCGCTCACGATGTCCCCGCTTTTTAAGCCGAACCGCTTGATCTGCGACGGCGAGACATAGATGTCGTTCTTCCCCGGGAGGCAGGAGCTATCGCGGAGGAAACCGTAGCCATCGGGGAGGATCTCTAAGACCCCTTCGGCGAAGAGGAGCCCCTTCTCCTGGGCCTGCCCCTTGAGGATCGCCAGGACCAGGTCTTCCTTTCGCGGGCGGATCTGCCCGACCCCATATTGCTCGGCCAGCTCCTTAAGCCGGTCCACATCCATTGCCTTCAGTTCGGCGATGCTCGTCTCCACTCTTCACCTCCTCATTGCCCTACTCCGAGCCCTTCCCCTCGGTCTTTGAGCCGCTCTCGACCCTGGTGAAGACCGACCTTAAGATGTCGCCATACATCTTCAGCCGGTCGACCAGCCCCTGAGGGAAGCCCCTTTTCTCCTCCTTCATCACATGAGTCACGCCGTTCAACTCCACCCGTTCCTCCTCCCAGCCCTCCTTGAGGGCCAACTTGGTGAGGGCCATCTCCACCCCGAAGTCCATCCGCTCGTGCTTCCTCACCCTCTCCCAGAGGTCACGGTTCAGGACCCGCTGGCCCGAGAGGTAGGGTGCGATCACCTGGGAGAGGTCCGTATTGAGCCGCCCCTCCTTGAAGACCCCGATCACCATGTAGAGGCTCTTCCGCTCGTAGGCCTCGATCATCCGATCGATATGCTCCGGGCGGAGGCCGACCAGATCAGCGTCGAGGAAGAGGAAGACATCGTTCTTGGCGAGCTTGACCCCGTGATCGAGGGCCGCGGCCTTCCCCATGTTCCTCGGGAGGGAGAGGACCTCCACCCCATAGCTCTTGGCCACCTCGGCAGTATTGTCGGTCGAGCCGTCATCGACGACGATGACCTCATCGACCTTCTCTGCGCCAAGGAGGGCCTGGAGAACCGGACCGATCCTCTCGGCTTCATTATAGGCAGGGACTATCGCTGAAACCTTCATCGGGAGATAATCTGTCAGCGGTTGGATTCCCGGCTGATTATACCACCGAGGAAACGCCGCTGTCAAGCGCCCCGCTGTAGCTCCTCGCGGATCGCGGCTACTACTCGTTCCAATCCTGAGGCTAGCTCGATTCGCCGGTTCCCACCAGCCCGGCGGCGGACCTCGATCTCCCCCGTGCTCAGCCCCTGGGACCCGACGATCACTTGCACAGGGATCCCGATGAGGTCGGCATCGTTGAACTTGAACCCCGCGCTCTCCTCCCGGTCGTCGTAGAGGACCTCGAACTCCCGAGAAAGCCCCTCATAGAGCCGCTCGCCCAGCTCGGTCTGGGCCGGATCGGCGCTGTTCAAGACCAGGATGATGACCTGGAATGGGGCGATCGCGGCCGGCCAGATGATCCCCTTCTCATCGTGGTGGGCCTCGATGACCGCGGCCATCAGCCGCCCCAGCCCGATCCCGTAGCAGCCCATCACGAATGGCCTCGCTTCGCCTCCGCGGTCGAGGAAGGTCGCCCCCAGGGCCTCACTGTATTTGGTCCCCAGCTTGAAGATGTGCCCGAGCTCGATCGCCCGCCTGATCTCCAGTGGCCCGCCGCATTTGGGGCAGCGGTCGCCCTCGCGCACGAGAGCGATATCCGCGACCTCGGCGCGGAAGTCCCGGGGGAAGTTGACATTCCGGAGGTGATATCCCTCCTTATTCGCCCCAACCACGAGGTTCCGCACCTTGGGGATCGACTCATCGACGATCACCCTGAGCCGAGGATCGCTCAACCCGATCGGCGAGGCATAGCCGGGAACTGCACCGAACTCGATGATCTCCGCCTCGGTCGCTGGGCGGAAGTCGGCCCTCCCCAGGACCCGGGCCAGCTTGGCCTCATTGACCTCCAGGTCCCCGCGGATCACGGCGAAGACGAGCTCCTCCCCTGCCTTGTAGAAGACGGCCTTAGCCGTCTTCCACTGCGGGATCCCGAGGAAGTCCGCGACTGCGGCGATCGACCAGCAGTCGGGGGTCGCGACCTCCTCCAGTGGCAACTCCTCCTCTTGGTCGTAAGATTCGCGCTCTGCCTTTGCGGCGGCCAGGTTCGCGGCGTAATCGCACTGGCCGCATTGGACGAAGGTGTCCTCCCCGGATTCGTTGGGGAGCATGAACTCATGCGAGCCGGTCCCGCCCATCAGGCCAGGGTCGGCTTCGACCGGGACCGGCTCGAGGCCGCAGCGGCGGAAGATGTTCAGGTAGGCTTGGTAGACCTTGGGATAGTAACGGTCGAGGTCCTCGAAGCTCTCGTGGAAGCTGTAGCCGTCCTTCATCGTGAACTCCCGGACCCGGATTAAGCCGCCTCTCGGGCGGGGCTCATCTCGGAACTTCGTCTGGATCTGGTAGAGCATCAGGGGAAGCTGGCGATAGCTCCGGATCTCCCGCCGCGCCAGGTCAGTGATCACCTCCTCGTGGGTCGGGCCGAGGACGAACTCCCTGGCCGCCCGGTCCTTGAAGTGGACTAACTGTGGCCCGAAGTCGGCGAGCCGGCCGGTCTCTTCCCACAGCTCCGCTGGGTGGGCGATCGGCATGTGCAGCTCTTGCCCCCCGATCGCGTCCATCTCTTCCCGGACGATCTGCTCAATCTTCTTGAGGACCCGCCAGCCCAGTGGCAGATAAGTATAGATCCCGGCCGCGA
Source organism: Candidatus Acetothermia bacterium (assembly GCA_028275195.1). Classification (GTDB taxonomy): domain Bacteria; phylum Bipolaricaulota; class Bipolaricaulia; order RBG-16-55-9; family JANLFV01; genus JANLFV01. The sequence continues at coordinate 26,268 of JAPWVC010000004.1, read as the reverse complement.
GCGGGCGGATCAGCCCGGCCCGGAGCAGGAGCTTATGGGAGGCCATTTCGGCCTCCTTGGGCTCCTCCTTGAGTGTCGGGAGGAAGTATTGAGAGAGCCTCATACCTCACCCCTCTGGGCGAAGAACTCCCCTAGCTCGACGATGAGCCGGCTCGGAGTATAAAAGGTTATGGGGCGGATCGGCAATGACTCCATGAACGAGCGGCCATAGCGCTGATGGATGATCCGGTTGTCGGCGATGATCACGGCCCCACGGTCTTGAGCGGTCCGGATCAGTCTCCCGAACCCCTGGCGGAGCTTGAGGACTGCCTGGGGGAGGAAGTAGTCCTGGAAGGGGTTCCCGCCCGCGGCCTTGACTCGGTCCGCCCGGGCCTTGGCCAGCGGCTCATCGGGGACGGCGAATGGGAGACGGGTGAGGACGAGGACCTCCAGGCTCTCCCCGGGGAGGTCGACCCCCTCCCAGAAGGAGCTCGTCCCGAGGAGGATCGCCCGCCTGGTCGGGCTCCGCTTGAACCCCTCCATGAGCTGGGTCCGGCTCCCCTCCAGCTCTTGGACGAAGAGCTCCCTCACTCCTGCGGCCTGGAGCTCCCGCCGGACCTGTTGTAAGGCCTTGTAGGAGGTGAAGAGGACCATCATCTTCCGGCCTAGATACTCTGCCAGCTCCTGGAGCAGCTCGGCCAGCCTGGAGTGGAATTCCTCATCGTCCGGCTGGGGGAGGAACTCCGGGACGGCGAGGAGGGCCTGCCTTCGGTAGTCGAAGGGCTCGCCGAAGGAGCGGGCCCGGAGCCTCTCCTGAGGGAGGCGGTCCAGCCCGAGCTGCCTCTCGAGGTAGTGGAAGTCGCCGGCGACCGTGAGCGTCGCTGAGGTGAAGATCCCAGCCTCAAGGCGCTGGAAGAGCCGCTCATAGAGGAGGTCAGCGACCCCTAGGGGCGTGGCATAGAGGGTGGCGAAGCGGTCAGCCTCCACGGGGAGCTCAAACCAATAGACAGACTCCTCTTCCTCAGCGGCGCTCATCGAGGCCAGGAGCCCCTCGAGCTGCTCGACCCAAGCGAGGTCCGCGGCCGCCCGGGCCGCGAGCCGGCTCGCCTGGAGATGGGCCTGGGCCTCCCTGCCCTCGCCGCTAGCCAGCCGCTCCAGGCCCACTCGGAGCCGCTCTAGCACCCCTTCAAGCAGGAGCAGGCTGGCCCGGAGCTCCCGTTGCTCATCATTTAGCCTGAGGAAGAGCTCCGGCCCGAAGCTCCCCTTCCTCGGGTATTCGAGGGGGTAATCTTCTGGCTTCAACCCCTCGGCCTCCCGGAGAGAGGTGGTCAGAGCGGTGAAGAACTCCCGGCTCAGGCTGCGGAGCCCCTCGACCAGCCCATTCCCCTCCTCGGCCAGCTCGAGGAGGTCCCCCCGTCGGCCCCGAGCCCTGCCCTTGCCGGTCCCAGCCCACTCGAGGACCGCGGGGAAGAGCCCGATCAGTCCGGGCCGGCCCTTCATCTGGTGAGAGAGCTCCTCGAGCAGGCCGTTTACCTCCCAGAAGGCGAGCCGGCGGGTAAGGGCCTCGCTCGCGGCCTCTTCGAGGTTGTGGGCCTCATCGACGATTAGATACTTATATTCCCCGAGGAGCTCATACTCCAGGTCGGCGAGGAGGAGAGCATGATTGACGATCACAAGCTCGGCCTCGCGGGCGGCGCGGCGGGCCGCGAGGGAGAAGCAGCTCTCATAGAGGTGGCAATTCCGGCCGAGGCAGTAGGCGGGATCATCGACGAGTCGAGCAGCAAGCTCTCTGGCCCTTTCGGCCCTCCAGAAGGCGCTATTCTCCGTGAGGTCCCCGGTCGAGGTCTCCTCGAGCCAGACGGGGATGGCGAGCGCGAGCGAGGCCTCGGTCTCGAAGAGGCCGAGCTGGCTGGCCCCCTCGAGGAGGGCCTCCCACTTGTGGAGGCAGATATAGTTCCCTCGCCCCTTGAGGAGGATGGCCTGGAAGTCCCCCAGCGCCTCGCGGAGGAGTGGGAGGTCCTTGGTGAAGAGCTGATCCTGTAGATTCTTCGTATTGGTCGAGACGATCACCCGCTCGCCCCGCCCTCTGGCCCAGAGGATCGCCGGGACAAGGTAAGCGAAGGACTTCCCCGTCCCAGTCCCGGCCTCGGCGATCAAGAAGCAGGAGTCGTTGAAGGCTTGAGCGACCTCGCGGGCCATAGCCATCTGCTCTGGCCGCTCGCTGAAGGAGGGGAGCCGAGGAGCGAGAGGCCCATCGGCCTTGAAGAGCCGCTCGACCCTATCGGGGTCAAGCCGGAAGCCCTCATTCCCGATCCTCGCGCTCGGCCTGGGCTCCCATTTTGGCGGGCGGCCTGGCCTGGGCTGGCGTTGGGACCGGGACGGGCCGAGGAGGCCACGGCTCCGGCGATAGGCCAAAAGCCCCTTGAAGAAGGGGCTCAACTCCGGAGGGCTCAGGAGGATCAGGCTCTCCAGGGCCGCCGGTCCGACCTCGAGCCCTCGCTCGAGGAGCTTCAGCAAGATGAGGCCGACCCGCTCGGCGTCCGCCGCAGCGCGGTGGAGTCGGCTCAGTGGGAGGCCGAGCTCGCCGGCCACTGCTTCCAGCTTATGGCTATAGAGCCTGGGATAGAGGGCCCGGGCGATCGCGAGGGTATCGAGCCACCTTGCGCGCGGGGGCACCTCTCCCAGGGCTGACCTTGCGGCCGCCGCCTCGAGGAAGGCCCAATCGAAGGGGGCATTGTGGGCTACGAGCCTCTTTTCAACGAGGAATTCAAGGAAATGGGGGAGGAGGGCCTCGAGCGGGGGAGCCCTCTCTAACTCGACTGGTGTAATCCCCGTCAGCTCAACGATCTCATCAGGGATGGGCCCTGCGGGGCGGACGAGCGCGCTGAACCGCTCTTTCGGCTCCCCGGCGACGAACCGGACGGCCCCGAGCTCGAGGATCTCCGCCGTTTGTGGGTCGAGGCCGGTGGTCTCGAGGTCCAGGGCCACGAACTCGTCCAAGCCTAGCTCGTGGAGCAGCTCAGGGCCGAGCCTCTTCATAATCGAGGGCGAGTGCCACGATCTCCTCGACGATCTCTGCCTCAGGGACCCGCTTGACCATCTTCCCCCGGAGGTAGATGGTCCCCGCGCCGCGGCTCCCCACGAGCCCGATCTCGGCCCGCCCGGCCTCGCCCAAGCCGTTGACGGCGCAGCCCATGAGGGCGATCTTGATCGGGGGAGCTACAAGCTCTTTTAATCTCTCCCGGACCTCGTTGGCGATCCTCTCAAGGTTAATCTGGGTCCGCCCGCAGGTGGGGCAAGAGACGATCTCCACCCCTCGGCGGCGGAGGCCCAGGGCCTTCAAGATCTCGTAGGCCACCTCGACCTCCCGGACTGGGTCGCCGGTGAGCGAGACCCTAATGGTATCGCCTAGCCCCTCCCCAAGGAGCGTCCCGATCCCGATCGCTGACTTCACGATCCCTGCCTCCCCGCCCCCGGCCTCGGTCACCCCCAGGTGCAGGGGATAGTCCCGCTCCTTAGCGAAGAGGCGGTAGGCCTCGACCATCATTGGGACCTCGCTCGCCTTGAGGGAGACGACGATCTCGAAGAAGCCGAGGCCCTCGAGGATCTCGATCTCCCTCAGGGCCGCCTCGACCAATCCCTCCGGCGTCGGCCCCTCATACTTAACAAGGATATCCTGAGGCAGAGAGCCGGCATTGACCCCCACGCGGATCGGGACCCCTCGGTCAAGGGCAGCATGGACGATCTCCTCGATTTGCTCCCGCTTGGTGATGTTCCCCGGATTGAGGCGGAGCTTATCGATCCCCTCCGCGAGGGCTCTGAGCGCCAGCTTGTAGTTGTAATGGATGTCCGCGATTAAGGGGATGGAGATCCGCCGCTTGATCTCCCCCAGCCTCGAGGCGGCCTCCATGTCCGGGACCGCGACCCGGACGAGCTCGCAGCCCGCCAGCTCGAGCCGCTTGATTTGGGCGACCGTGGCCTCGACATCCCTGGTGTCGGTGTTAGCCATCGACTGGACCCGGATCGGGTTCCCCCCGCCGAGGGGGACTCCTCCGACCCGGACAACTCGTGAGGGCCTCCTCTTTATCATCTCATCTCCCCGAGGAGCGTCCCCTTGGCCACCCCCGTGATCCTCACCTTGATGAGCTCCCCAAGGAGGCGCTCATCCCCGCTCCCGCTTAGGATCACCGTCCGGCCGTCCCGGCCCTTCCCGAAGAGCTTCCCATCGGAGTGCCCCTCGACGAGGACCTCCACCTCTTGCCCGAGGAGCCTCCGACTCTCCTCATCGCTGATCCGCCGCTGGAGCTCCAAGAGGAGCTTATGCCGGCGCTCTTTGATCCCCCTGGGGATCGGATCGCCGTATTTCACCGCGGCGATCGTCCCCGGCCTGGGGGAGAACTTGAAGATGAAGGCGCTCCCGAACCGGGCCCGCTCGACTAGGTCGACCGTCTCCTGGAAGTCCTCCTCCGTCTCGATGGGGTAGCCGACGATCAGGTCGGTGGTGATGTTCACCCCGGGGATCAGGCGCTTGGCCAGCTCGACCTTCTCCAGGAACTGGGCCTTGGTATAAGGCCGGCGCATGTCCTTTAGCACCCGGTCCGAGCCGGATTGGGCGGCCATGTGAAGCTGCTCGCAAACATTGGGGAGAGAGGCGATCGTCCTCAGAAGGTCTTCGGTCATATCTTCCGGGTGAGAGGAAGTAAAGCGAATCCGGGGGATCCCAGTCCGCGCCACCTGCCGCAAAAGCTCGGGGAACCTCCCCTCACCGAAGAGGTCCTTCCCATAGGAGTTGACATTCTGGCCGAGGAGGGTGACCTCCTTGTAGCCCTGGGAAGCGAGCTCCTCGACCTCGGCGACGATCTCCTCCGGCGGCCTCGAGCGGAGGCGCCCCCGGGTATAGGGGACGATGCAGTAGGAGCAGAAGTGGTCGCACCCCTCTGTGATCGTCACATAGGCTTGGAATGGGCTCTTTCGCCGGACCGGGAGGTGGTCGAGCCCCTCGGGCTTCCCGATCGCCACGAGCTGTGGCTCGGCCCTAGCCCGAGCGATCAGCTCCGGGAGGCGCTTGATGTCCTGATCGGAGGTCCCGAAGAGGAAGTCGATCCCAACCCCCTTAGCGCGAGCGAAGAGCCTCTCCCGCTCGGCCTGGGAGAGGCAACCGCCGATCCCCAGGAGGACCTCCCTCCCCCGAGAGCGGAGGCGCTGGACCTCCCCGAGCTTCCCCAGGACCTTCTCGACGGCCTTCTCCCGGACCGAACAGGTGTTGAAGACGACGATCTCGGCCTCCTCCAGCCGCTCCACCAAGCGGAAGCCGGCCCGCGCGAGGACCCCGGCGATCTCCTCGGACTTGTGCTCATTGAGCTGGCAACCCCAGGTATGGATGTAAACGGCCTGCATCTCCGATTTCGAAATATACCACCTGCGAGAGGGGCCGTCAACGCTAGCGCTCTTGGCCTCAGTGCATTCCGGACCCTCACAGGGTGAGGGGCAAGATCAGCTCAGCTCTTGCTCGATCAGCCGGCTTAACTCCTGGCTGACCCGGCGGATGAGGGCCTCATCCTTGCCTTCGACCATCACCCGGACCACTGGCTGGGTCCCCGAGGGGCGGACGATGAGCCGCCCTATCCCATCGAGATGGGCCTGGAAGGAGGCGATAGCCTCCTGGAGCCTCCGATTCTGGTAGAGCCTCTCCGGATCGGGGACGGGAATGTTGTGGAGGACCTGGGGGTAGCGCGGGAGGCGGGCCGCCAGCTCGCTCAGGGGCCGCTCCGCCTCCTTGAGGATCGCCAAGACTTGGAGCGTGGTGATCAGCCCATCGCCCGTCGGCCCGCAGTCCCGGAAGATGATGTGGCCCGACTGCTCTCCCCCGAGCTTGGCCCCTCGGGCCTCGATCTCCGCCGCGACATAGCGGTCCCCGACCTTCGTCCGGACCAGCGCGATCCCCTCGGCCTTGAGGGCCTCCTCCAGCCCGAGGTTGCTCATCACCGTCGCCACGACGAGCGGGGGCTCGAGGAGCCCCTTGGCCTTGAGCGCTGTAGCGGCCAGGAAGAGGACCGCATCGCCGTCGACCTCGCGGCCCAGATGGTCGATGAAGATCGCCCGGTCGCCATCACCATCGTAGGCCACACCTAGATCAGCTTGATACAAGCGGACGGCCTCCTGGAGGGAGCGGGGATCGGTCGAGCCGCAGTTGAGGTTGATGTTGTCCCCGTCAGGCTGATCGTGGATCGGGATCGCCTCCAGCCCGAGCGAGGAGAACAGCCTCGCTGCGATTCCCGAGGTCGCGCCGTTCGCACAGTCCACTACCAGCCTGAGCTTCAAGCCCTGCAACCTCTCCCGGCCGAGCGAGAGCAGTCGCTCCAGGTAGAGCCGGGCTGCCTCGCCTGCGGCTCTGATCCGGCCGATCCCCTGTCCTGAGGGCCGGAGCGGAGTGCCCTCATTGACTGCCCGTTCTAGCTCCGCCTCCACCTCCTCGGGGATCTTGAAGCCCGCTCGATCGAAGAACTTTATCCCGTTATCCTCCGCGGGGTTATGCGAGGCCGAGACCACGGCCCCGAAGGAGGCATCATACCTCTCGATCAAGAGGGGGATCGCCGGGGTGGGGATCACACCCACATCGACCACATCGAGCCCGACCGAGGCCAATCCCGCGGCCAGGGCCGCGGAGAGCATCTCCCCCGAGCGACGGGTATCCCGCCCGACAACGGCCCGATTCCGCTCGTCCTTGAGGAGCCAAGCGGCCTGGCCGAGAGCCAGCGCCAGCTCTGGGGTGAGCTCGAGGTTGGCGATCCCGCGGACGCCGTCGGTCCCGAAGAGCCCCATCATGCCCTCCTTTCCACGACCTCCAGGCTCTGGCGGAGCTTGATCACCGATCCCGGGGGATAATACCCGGAGAGCGAGGTCAGGGGATAGGCCAGGCTTCGCCTCCCGATGATCGTCCCGGGGTTCAGGACCGCATTGCAGCCGATCTCGACCTCATCCCCGACGATCGCCCCGAACTTCCTCAGTCCGGTCTCGTAGGTCCGACCTTTGACTCTCACGGTCACGGGCTCGCGAGTGACCTTCAAGTTGGAGATCTTCACCCCGGCCCCGAGGTGGCTCCGCCAGCCCAAGATGGAGTCCCCGACATAGGCGAAGTGGGGGATCTCCGCCTCACTGTGGATCAAGGAATTCTTGACCTCGGAGGTATGGCCGACTATGACCCTGTCGCCGATGAGCGCCGGACCGCGGATGTAGGCCCCGCTCCTGACCTGGCACTCCCGGCCGATGATTACCGGGCCGAGGATCACGGCCCCGGGCTCAATGACCGTCCCCTCGCCGACCTCGACGGCCCCGAAGAGGAAGGCGCCCGTTACCTCCTTCGCCTGGACGAGCGGCCTAGCTCGGCTCGCGAACTCCGCGATCCTCTTCAAGGCCTCCCAGATGAATTCGAGCCCGACGAAGATCTCCGGGAAGGGGGCCTTCCCTGGCGTGAGGTCGAAGAGCTCCTCCAGCCCGATAGGCTCGACCACGGCCCTATTCTTAGCCGATTCCAGTGGTCAGATCAACTGCTGAGCTCTGCCCCGGCCCTTTGCCCTTGGAGCCTCCGCTTCAGGTAGGGGATCAAGCCCCCGGCCTCGAGGATCTCCAGGACGAAGTCCGGGAGCGGCTGGGCCTGGAAGCTCTCGCCGGTGGAGAGGTTTCTTATCGAGCCCTTGCGGAGGTCGACCTCCAGCTCCTGGCCTTCCTCGACCTTCTTTGAGATCCCCGGACAGGCCAAGATCGGGAGCCCCAGGTTGATGGCATTCCGGTAGTAGATCCGGGCGAAGGATTCGGCGATCACCGCCCCCAGGCCGAGGGCTTTCAGGCAGGTGGCGGCCTGCTCCCTGGAGGAGCCGCAGCCGAAGTATCTCCCGGCCACCAGGATGTCCCCGGGCTTGACGGCCCTGGCGAACTCCGGCCGGACCCCTTCGAAGGCATGGAGGGCCATCTCTTTAGGGTCGGTGAGGGGCAGGTATTTCCCCGGATAGATCACATCGGTATTGACATCGTCCCCGAACTTCCAGGCCCGCCCGCGGATCCGCTCTATGGCCATAGATCCCTCCAGCCCGGCTCTGGCCTAGGGTAGGACATTCGTGCTACAGGCCGCGGTCAGGACCCCACTCCCCGTGAGGACCTGCATCACGAGGGTATTCCGTCCGATCGCGCCGCTGAAGGGCGCGCTGACGGTGAGCCTCAATCCCGGGGTGATCAGGGGCGGGAAGACCGAGATCTGGACGAGCCGGCCGTCGCGGGTGACATTGTAGAGCCTCACCTGGCCGGAGACGCTGCTCTGGAGCGTGACGCTGGCGGTCTCGCCAAGGTGGTATGTGCCATTACAGCCACGATCGACGGTGATGGAGACGAGCGAGGGGCTCATCCCGCCGATCCCGAAGGAGCAGCCGGTCGAAACATAAATCCCCGAGAGGGTCCTTGCCACCAGGACGAGGGTCTCGACCCCCGCAGGGCCGCCTACGATGCCCGTGCTACTCCGGGTCATGCCGGCGGGGACGGTCCCCAGGGCCATCTGCTTGATGTTGCCGCTCGTCTCGAAGTCGAGCAAGGTTACCGCCGCGGTCTCGCTGACGGAGTAAGAGAAGGTGAGTGGCTCGCCGGGATTATAGTTCGCCCCGCAACCACGGTCGATGCTGATCTGGACTGAAGGGAGCCCGACCGGCGAGGGGCCCAGGATCGGCCCGAGGCTGAGCCGCCCCAGGTAGTTCGCCCGCTCGGTGGTGAACCAGAGGTTCCCGCTCGCGTCGAAGGCGATGTCGAGCGGGTGAGCATTGCTCGCCAGTTGATACTCCGTGATCCTATTGGTCGCGGGGTCGAGGTTCCCGATCCGATCGCCCTCGCGCTCACTGAACCAGATCGTCCCGTCCGGGCCGACCGCGATGGCAAAGGGCTGCCGCCCGCTGGGGAGCGGCCACTCGGTCACATCGCCATTGCTCGGATTGAGCCTCCCGATCTTGTCCGCCCAGCCCTCGGTGAACCAGATGTTCCCCGACCCATCGAGCGCGAGGTCGAGCGAGGCGCTCTCGCTCGGCAGGTCATGGAAGTAGAAGATGTTGCTCTCGGGGATGAACTGGAGGATGCTCCTGGTCTCGGTCGAGATCCAGAGGTGCCCATCTGGACCTTGGGCGATCATCGCGGGGTTCCCTTCGGTCAGGGTGAAGGGCCACTCCGTGAACGGGCCGGAAGCTGCCGCGGGGATCAGCGCCACGGCCGGCGGGAGCCCCGGGCTACCCGGCCTGACCAGCGGCGTGACGACCGTGGTCGTAGGCGTGAGGGTCTGGGTCGTCGGGGCCACCGCGCGCTCGGTTGGAGTGGAGATGATGATCAAGTCGAAAACCAGGCCGCCGGTCACCAGCCGGCCGAGCTTCTTCCCCAGCCTCTCCGTGAAGAAGATCTCCGTCGGGCTGACGAGGTTCAGCTTCAGCCCGTTCGGCGCGCTGTTGGCGGTGGTGGGGATCGTCGCGTAGGAGTAGCCGTTGAGCGTGGGGCTCAACCGCGAGATCCTGTTCCCGTCATACTCCGTGAAGTAGACTAGCCCAGATGAAGGCTCGATCTCCAGGTAGGCTGGGCCGTCCCCGACCGTCCACTCCACGATCACATTGCTCGCGGGATCGAGCCGGCCGATCTTGTCGCCCCCCGCTTCGGCGAAATAGACCTGGCCGTTCGCCTGGTTGACCGCCACTCCTAGGGGCAGGCTATTGGGAGTAGGGATCCCCCAGATGGTGAGCGTAGCCGGCCCGCCGTTCGCCTGTAGCTCGAGCGGCATCAGCCCGCCTGAAAGCAGGAACAAGAGCGCCAGCGCCGTGAGAATGCTGAATCTCAGCCCTCTCGATCTGTTCATTCTTTCTCCCTTCTTGCGACGCTTCTTCGCCACTCTACACTAGCGCCCGCGGGAAGTCAACTGCCTGGCGAGAGAGCCAAGGCCAGGCCATGCTCATCGGCCGCGCGGATGAGCTCCTGGCTATCTGCCAAGCTGCTGGAGGTGATGATTCCTGTGATCCTGGCAGCCGCGGCGAGGTCGAGGGGGTCCCGATCGGGCAGGGCCGGTAAGGCGAGCGCTGCCCCTTTGGCCCGCGGCCCGGCCTTCCGGATGGCGAGGGCCACGGCCTCGATGAGGCTGGCCTGGCCTACCCCTAGCCCGACCAGGCACTCGTCCTTGGCGATAAGGGCTGCTTCCGGCCCGGCCCAGGCCAGCGCCTTCCAAGCGAAGCAGAGGTCGGTCCGCTCTTTTAGTGTCGGCTCGCGCTTGCTCACCACCTCCAGCTTAGGCTCGGCGAGCTCAGGCTCGCTCCCTCGCTCCCGGACGCGGACAAGCAGGCCGAAGATGGTTCCTCGCAGCTCCAGCTCCTCTCGTTGCCCTTGGGGTTGACCGGCCTGGAAGACCTTGAAGCCCTTCCGCTTCCTCAGGAGCTCTAATGCCCCAGCCTCATATCCCGGCGCGAGGAGAGCCGCGATCGGCTCCTTGGCCAGGAGCCTGGCAGACTCCTCGGTCACGGCCCGATTGAGCCCGGCCAGGCTCCACTCGGCTGCCCGCTCATCGGCCCGGTAGGCTAAGGTGAAGGCCTCTCCGATCGACTCCGCCGAGGCCAGCCCGTAGAGCCGGCCGTGCTTGACCAAGGCGACCGTAGGCCGGGCAAAGGCACTCGCGGCCTGGAGTGCGACCTCGAGGTTAAGGATGTCTTCATAACTCGGCGGAGGGCCATGGAGCCGCGCGAACGGCGGCTCTGGCCCCCCCTCGCCTGGCATGGGCATATAGTAGAGCGCCGCTTGATCCTGGAGCTCGATGGCTTTAGTGTAAACCAGCTCGAGCCGGGACGGAAACGGAGCTGACCCCTCCGCCAAGCCGCTCACCTCCTGCTTGCCTAAGCATAGGCCAAGATCAGGGGCAATGGCAAGGAGGTTGCCATCTGGCGCCTCTCCGCTTTTGGGTGTTGAAAGGGTGAAGCCAGGCGGCTCCCTTTGGCTTGAGGGGGATCTACCGGCCTGACCTGAAGGGCGCCACTTTGAGGGGGCGGCATCTGGGCGAACTTGCTTGTAAAGGAACCACTGAAGAAGGGACTGGAGCCCTGGTATGTGGTGACCACCCTGGGAAGTCCCGGGCAAGCCCTGGCCTATTACCGCTCCCGGATGAGGATCGACGAGGGCTTCAGGGCTGGGGCAGGCGGCGGCCAGCGCTGCGGAGCGGATGGCGCGGTTGGTGGCGGGACTGGTGCTGGCGACGCTGATCTTGGCCTTGCTTGGGCCTTTTGGGTTGCCGGGGGATTCCATCAGGCGGTATTGGGGCGAGGGGGCAGCCGGCGGTGGAGGGCCTTGCTTGACAGGGGCTCTCGCGCTTGCTAAGCTAAGATCGCACTGCAAGCCCGGGTGAGAATTCCATCTCCGCATAAGCCATAGGGGGTGAGCCGATGCCCGTTGAGGAGAGAAGGCCGCGTTATTGTGTCCTAGGGGCTGGCCATGGCGGGCTGGCGATGGCCGGCCATCTGGCCCTGATGGGCTTTGAGGTCAATCTCTATAATCGGACGGAGGAGCGGCTCTGGCCGGTCCAGCAGCGCGGTGGGATCGAAGTGACCGGCGAGATCGAGGGCTTCGGCCGGGTGGGAGGAGCTACCTCGAACATCGAGGAGGCTATAGCCGATGTGGATATCCCTATGAGCCTGGTGCCGATGGCCTCGCTCGGGGAGATGCTCGGGGTCCCCACCCCTACGATCAAGAGCTTGATCCACCTCGCCTCGGTAATTCACGGGCGTGACTACTGGGCCGAGGGGCGGACGGTCGAGCGGCTCGAACGGCTCGGAAGGGGGTGACCCGAATGGGAGGGCTCGTTAAAGACCTGGTGCTGCTGATCATCCTCTTGGCCGCGGTGGTCCTGGGGAGCTATCTCGTCCGGCTCTTCTGGAGCCAGGTCCTCAAGCGGATCGCCAGGAGGACACCGACAAAGCTAGATACGATGATCGTCGAGGCCACGGAGCGGCCGGCCTTCCTCCTCGTGCTTCTGGGCGGGTTCTATCTGGTCTTCCAGCGGTTCAGCACCCATCCGGCCCTCGCCGGGACCCCCTGGCTGAAGGTCATCAATGGGGTCTTCTTCGTGGCTGCTGCGCTCGCCTTCACCCGCTTCCTCTATGCCCTCATCAAGGCCATCTTGGACTGGTATCTCGCCGAGGTGGCCGTCCGGACGGAGACGAGGGTCGATGAGGAGTTTATCCCCCTCTTCGCCCGCCTCCTCAAGGTGGTCCTCTACTTCATCGCCATCACCGTGATCCTGGGCTACTTCAAGGTCAATCTCACCGGGTTCATTGCCACCGCAGGGGTGGCCTCCCTGGCGATCGCCCTCGCGGCCCAGGAGACGATCGCCAACTGGATCTCGGGATTCGCAATCATGGTCGATCGCCCCTTCAGGGTCGGGGACCGGATCGAGCTCCCCGACGGCCAGGTCGGCGATGTTTACCAGATCGGCCTCCGCTCCACGAAGATCCTCTCGTTCGATAACAACCTCATCATCGTCCCGAACACGGAGATGGCCAAGTCCAGGATCATCAACTTCGGCTATCCCAACCCTCGGGCGAGGATCGCCCAGACGATCGGCGTGGCTTACGGGAGCGACCTAGATAAAGTGAAAAGGGTCTTGCTGGAGATCTGCAACAATCACAAGGATGTCCTGAAGGAGCCCCCGCCGGCCGTTTACTTCACGGAGTTCGGGGAGTTCTCCCTCAAGCTCTTCCTGGCCTGCTGGGTGGCCGACTACCGCGAGCTCTTCCGGGTCAGGGATGAGTTGAACATGGAGATCAAGCGGCGGTTCGAGCAGGAGGGGATCGAGATCCCCTTCCCCCAGCGGGAAGTCCGGCTCAAGTCCAAATGAGCGGGATCGCCGGGATCCAACAAGGCGGGGCACAGCCTCTAGTGGAGGCCATGCTGGAGCGCTTGCGCCACCGTGGGCCGGATGGGTACGGGATCTGGAGCTCTAGGTCAGGGACCCTGGGAGCGACCACCCTCGCCAGCGGCTCCCGCGCTGCTGCCGGGCCATTCTGCGAGCCCCACGGGAGGAGGGCGCTCGTCTGGGACGGCGAGGTGTATAACTTCGCTCTTCTCCAGGCTCGGTTGGCCCAGCCGGTCGAGACCGATGTGGAATTGCTCCTCCGCCTCTACGAGCGGGAGGGCCCGAGCTTCCTCGAGCGGCTGAACGGGCCCTTCGCCTTAGCTATCCTGGACGGAGATGAGCTGATCCTGGCCCGGGACTTCATGGGCCAGGCCCCGCTCTACTTCGGCTATCGTGCGGGCCGACTCTGCTTCGCCTCTACTGGCGGCTCTTCCGGGAGCAGTTCCCCCATCGCTCGGTGTTGCGTTGCTTGGGCCGGACGGAATATCTTGATCGGAGGTAGGCGACCCAAAGGAGGGCTAGTTTATGGAAAGGGTGCTGAGTTTTCTCCAGAGGCTCTATTGGCTGGTCTTGGCGGTCATCGTCTTGGTCTTCAGCCTCGCCAACCTCGACCTTCTGCGGGCGAGGGGTGAGGCGGAGTTCCTCTTCGGGAGGTTTGCCTTCCGGGGGTTCTGGCTCCTCGGGGCCGTTGTGCTGGCCTTCCTCATCGAGGCCCTCCTCTCTAGCGCCTTAGTCGCGCTCGCCAGAAGGCAGGCTGCCAGGTTGGCTCAGGAGTTGGACCTTAAGGTCAAGGCCGGCACGGGCGGATCGCCAGCGGAGGCTGAGGAGAAGTAGCGGGGCGGCTTACCCCGGGATCACCCCGCTGAACCGCTCTACTTCCATTCCTCGCTTCTCCAGCTCCTTGATGAAGGGGTTGATCCCGAGCGAGTCGCTGGCGATGTGGCCGGTGACGATCAAGTTCTTCCCGCTCTGGGCGAACTCCTCCCGCAGCCGCTTGGAGTCCGAAGACGCGCAGTGGATGTAGATCACCGTATCGATGTCGTGGTCGAAGTAGGCCTTGGCCACGGGATACCCGCCGTTGGTCCCTGCCCCGTGGGAGACCACCGTCCGGCCGATCCTGTTCTGGGGTTGCCCGACGCGGATGTCGATCTCCGTCTGGGCGTGACGGAATTCGGGCAGCTTCTCCTTCAACAGAGCCACTAGCCCCATGACCGTCATCTCGGGGTCGGCCTTTTCCGCGACCCCGGCCAGCCGGCGCCGCCCGAGCTCATCAAGCGGGGTATGGATATTCATGAACGGCAGCTCGAGCAAGCGGGCGATCGAGGGGACATGGTCGTAATTGCTCATGTGGGCCCCCACCCGGGCCTCGAAGAGCCTCTCTTGGATCGCCTCCTCCGCGACCTTGAGGGGGACTCCGGCCTGGACCATCTGCCGGACATGGGTTCGCAAGACCTGAGCGAAGTTGAGAGAGGCGCTTCCTCCCTGGGGATGATGGGCGATTGCCAGGTCGAACCCGAGGGATTTGGCGAGCTGGAGCTCCGCGCTACCGATGTCGAGCCCGATGAGGATCTTCCTGATCCTCTCGCCGGGGTAGTAGATCTGGCTGTCGGCCGGGAGCTCGCTCAAGCCGGCCAGCTCGAGCGCCAATCCCATGATCTCGTCGGTGTTCATTTGGCTACTCCTGGCAGGCGGCATGAAGGGCGATCGGCCGGCCGATGTGGAACCTCGCGATGACCTTAGCCTCGTTCGGCAGGGGGACTCGCTCGCCCGGGCCGAGCTCCCCCGGCCTCAGCTCCTTCTCCGCCCCTCGCTCGGGGAGGGAGTAGATCCAAAGCGGGGTCCCCTCAGCGCTCGCGCTCCGCTCGAGGTAGGCCATCCCGACCAAGAACCCCTCAGTGTCGAGGGCGCAGGAGGTGACCCGCCCGAGGAATCGCCCGGTCCGGTCGACCACCGGGTCGCCGTATTTGGGGAGGCGGACACCCTTCCTCTCCATCCGGAATCGGACGACCGTCATCTTCATCTCCCGCTTCCGCCTGAGGAGGGCCTCCCTCCCGATGAAGAACGGCTTATGGAACTTGACATACCCCTCGAAGCCGGCCTCGATCGGGGAGATATCTAGCTCGCCCGCCAGCTCGTGGCCGTAGAGCGGGAGCCCCGCCTCGGTCCTCGTAGAGTCCCTTGCCCCCAGGCCGGCGGGCTTGAGGCCGAACTTGGCTCCGGCCTCGAGCAAGAGCCGCCAGAGCTCGACCGCCCGGTCGGGATGGACGAAGATCTCATAGCCGAACTCCTCCCCGGTGTAGCCGGTCCGAGCGATGACCAGATCGAACCCGGCAAGCTCGCATTCGAGGAGCTCGGTCCGCTTGAGCCTCCCCAGGCGATGGGCCAGCTTCGGCTCGGCCAGGCTCTGGAGGATCGCGAGCGACCTGGGCCCCTGGAGGGCGAGGTCGATCCGCCGGTCCTCCTCGGCCTCGGGGGCCTTGAGGTCCCGGATCAGGGCCGGCCCCTCGGGCTCGACCCACGGCCTCCGCCGGTCGAGGAGGTATTCCCCGGAGTTAATGGCCCGGAGCCAGGCCAGGTCCTTCTCGGCGTTGATGGCGTTCACGACCAGCAGATAGCGCTCTCTGCTGCGGCAGTAGACGATCAGGTCGTCGATCACCCGCCCGTCGGGGTCGAGGAGGTAGGTGTATTGCGACTCTCCGGGCTCGAGCCACCGGACATAGTTGGTCGTGGCCAGGTCGAGGAGGCTCGTGGCGTGCTCCCCCGCGACTTCCAGGACCCCCATGTGGCCGACATCGAAGAGCCCGGCCGCCTCGCGAACGGCCCGGTGCTCCTCGCTCACGGTGGTATACCAGACCGGCATCTCCCAGCCGGCGAAGGGGACGAACTTGGCCCCTAGCCGCTTGTGCTCTTCGAAGAGCGGGGTCCGCCGGAGGCCGCTCCGGGGCTCCTCAGCCCATACGAATTCCTTCTTCTCCACCTCCGGGGCGAACCTCTCCAGGTGCTTCTGGCCGATGAAGTAGGGCTTGCTCAGCCGGAATAAGCCTTTATAGCGCTCATAGAGCTCCGCGGCGTGGGGCCTCCTCCCATCGTATGAGAGCCCCTCCAGCCGGAGTGGGCTCGCTCTCTCCAGGGCCTCCCCGACCCTCCGGAGCAGGGCCTGGCGCTCCGCCTCCGGGAGATCGGCCAGGGCCTCCACGACCGCCGGGCCTTGGACCTTCCTCAGGAGATCGTCATCGTCGAAGATGATGTAGCCATCGGATAGGCCGCGGAGCCAGGCCAGAACCCGAGGGGCATTCCCCGAGTTGGCGAGGAGGATGAACCTCTCCGGCTCGAGCCTCAGGACCAGGAGGTCGTCCATCACCCGGCCATCCCGCTCGAGGATGAACGAGGGGATGCACTCCCCCGGCCTGAGGGCAGCGATGTCGGCGGTGAGGGCCTCCTGGAGGAAGGGCAGGGCCCGCTCCCCTCGGACCTGAAGGATGATCCTCCCATCGAGATTGGGTAGCTCCTTGGCCTGAGCCGGCCGGGGATTCCTTGTAGGGGCCAGGGCCCGGGGCTCATGGAGGAAGTAGTAATGCGGATAGCCGCTCCCGCGGGAGCGGGTCTCGGCTGCCGTGGCTGCGGTGAGCTCCTCGACCTCGCGCTTGACCTCTTCTAAGACCTCAAGCTCGATCTTCCCCCGGGGGAGCTCGCCCCGGAGGCCCTGGTAGCTGAAGGGCCTGATGTTCGAGATGATCCGATGGATCAGCTCCGCGATCTTCTCCATCTCCTTCTGCCCCATCCCGCGTTGGCTCACCCAGGGGGTCCCCAGCCTGATCCCCGTCCCCAGGGCCGTGACGGTGTCCCCGGGGATAGTGTTCCTATTGACCACGATCCCCGCGAGGTCCAAGATCCTGGCCGCCGGCTCGCCCTTCAGTTCGGGATGGACCGACTTGAGGTCGACCATCACGATGTGGGTGTCCGTCCCGCCGTAGGCCAGCCTGAGCCCCAATCGCTTGAGGGCCTCGGCCAGATGCCGGGCGTTGGCGACGATCCGGCGCTGGAGCTCCCTGAAGGCCTCGGTCTTGGCGATCCCGAAGGCCACGGCCATGGCCGCGAACTTGTTGACATGCGGGCCGCCCTGCTCCCCGGGGAAGACGGAGTTGTCAATCTTCTCCGCCTTGGCCTCGTCGGTGGTGAGGATGCAGGCCCCCCGGGGGCCGCAGATCGTCTTGTGCGTCGTGAAGGTCACGACATCGGCGATCCCCACGGGGTTGGGATAGACCCCGGCGATCGCCATCCCCGCGGTATGGGCGATGTCTGCGAGCAAGATCGCCCCGACCTCATCGGCGATCCTGCGGAACTTCTCCCAATCAGGGGCCCAAGGGTAAGAGGTGTAGCCGGCGATGATCAGCTTCGGCTTGTGCTCCCTCGCTAGCTCCATGATCTGGTCGTAGTCCAGGCGCTCGCTCTTCGGGTCAACGGTGTAGGATACGACCTTATACCGCTTCCCGGAGAAGTTGAACCGGCTCCCGTGGGTGAGGTGCCCGCCGTGCATCAGGTCCATCCCCATCACCACATCCCCCTGCTGGAGGAAGGCGTCGTAGACCGCGAGGTTGGCCGCGGCCCCGGAGAGGGGCTGGATGTTCACGAAGATCTCCTCCGCTGGAGTCCGGGGGTTGGCGAAGCACTCCGCGACCCGCCGCTGGGCGAGTGCCTCGAGGATGTCCACATACTCCACGCCCTTGTAGAACCGGCGATCGCCGTAACGGCGGATGTAGGCGAGCTGGTAGGCCAGATCGGAAAGGATCTCCTCATTGGACCGGACCATCCTCACCGGCGGGTAGCCCTCGGCATAGAGGTTCGTGAAGACCGAGCCGAGGGCCTCCCTCACCGGCGAGGGGGCCATCGCCTCTGAAGGGATCAGGATGATCTTCCTCGCCTGCCGCTCCTCCTCATGGCCGATGAGGGCGGCGATCAGGGGATCGATCTCCGCCAGAGGCCGGTTGAAATAGCGCTCATACATTCTCCTCACTCCTTCATTCTCATTCGGATCGGAAGGGAGGCGGGCCGGACCCGCCGCTCCAGGCTCTTCCCTTGCCAGGCGAGCTCGACCAAGGCATACAAGCCGCCGGAGACGAGCGAATGGCCCCCGAGGATCACCGGGATCGGGGCCTCCCTCGCCGCGGCGGTGAACTCCCTTATCTCCGGGTCCTGGACCTCCTCGGCGCGGAGGAGGTCCGAGAGGAAGCGGTCCTGGGCCGTAGGCCACTTCCTCATGTGGGCGAAGAGGACCCTTGAATCTATCAACGCCAGGTCCGCCAGCTTGCTCAAGGTCCGGAAGAACCGCTCCGGGCCGACTTCCTCGAGGAGGAAGCCCAAGAGCGATCGCCCCTCGCCCCGCTCCTCCCGGCCGCTGGCCTTCAGGCCCCTCTCTTCGGAGAAGACCCGGGCCTGGCAGGCCGTCTCCTCCTCAAGATACCGCCAGGTCTGGGCCGAGACCCGCCCGGCGACCAGGACCGTCGCCTCGCGGTTGGTGAAGGCGCGGAGGACTGAGCCGAGGCGGGCCTCATCCAGGTCGAGCCCGCTCAGATAGCCTCTGGTATGAGGCCCGGTTGCAGGATGAGCCTTCAAGATCAAAAGGTCGGTCGGGGTGTCGATATCGAACTGGGTCGCGGCGGTCCGGGGGAGCTCGGCCACCTTGAACCCGGCCTCCCAGAGGAGCCAGCCGAGGCGGTTGTCGCTCTCGGGCGGTGGGAGGGGGAGGAGGGCCTGGGCCGGGGCGAGGGCGAGGAAGTCAGTGGAATAAAAATTATTCACCAGGAAGAGTTGCTCCTCCTCAAGGAGGAGCTTGGCTAGCTCGGCCAGCTCCCCCTCTGAGAGGAGGGCTCCGCTCCCGCCGCTGAAGTAGAGCAAGCGGCCTATCTCATATCGCTCGATCAGGTCCCAGAGGCAGAGGCCGAAGTGGAAGTCCGCCGGATCGAGCAGCTCGACCTTTACCAGTGCCGGCTGGCTTTCAAGCCTAGCGGCAAAGTCACTGGAAGGCGTGGCGACGACGATCCGGGAGATGGCCTCGATCCGGCCGGCCTTCTCGATCAGGTCGAGTGCCACCGCCTCGCGAGCCCCGGAGATGAGCCACTCGACCGGGCTTGAGCCCCTAGCCCCGGGCAAGATGAGCAGAGTGACCTCTCTAGTTGGCATGCCAGCGGGATTCTACTCTCTAGCACCCGGCCCCGCAACGGTCAGGCAGGTTGGAGCCCTGAAGGGGGGTTTGACGGCAGATTGGAGAACACCTATAATTTAGCGATACTTGCGCTAGAGATCGAGGTGATCGAGATGGTAAGAGCAAAAGCGGGTGATCGCCTTTGGGAGGCCCTCCACTGATCCTTCCGTGAAGGAGCGGGTCTTCTCCGGGATCCAGCCGACCGGGGAGCTCCACATCGGCAACTACTTCGGCGCGGTCATCAACTATATCCGTCTGCAAGAGGAATACGAATGCATCTACTCCATCGTTGACTACCACGCCATCACCGTAGACCACGATCCCAAGCTCCTCCCCGCCAAGGTGCTCGCGATGGCCGCGGACCTCTTGGCTTGCGGGCTCGACCCCGATAAGGCCATTCTGTTCGTCCAGTCCCATGTCCCGGAGCACACCGAGCTCGCTTGGATCTTCAACTGCCTCACCTCCTTCGGGGACCTCACCAGGATGACCCAGTTCAAGGAGAAGGCCAAGCAGCAGGAGTTCGTGAGTGCCGGGCTCTTCGACTACCCTGTCCTCCAGGCCGCCGATATCCTCTTGTATCGTGCGAGCAAGGTCCCGGTGGGAGAGGACCAACTCCAGCACCTCGAGCTGGCCCGGCGGATCGCCCGGAGGTTTAACAGCCGGTTCGGGGAGTTCTTCCCCGAGGTCGAGCCGATCCTCTCTGAAGCCCCTAGAGTGATGTCCCCCGCCGAGCCTACAATGAAGATGAGCAAGTCTCTGGGGGAGAAGCACTACATCGGGGTGATGGAGCCTGAGGCCTCGATCTACGAGAAGGTCAAGACCGCGGTCACAGATGTCGGCCCCCGCGGCCCGGAGATGAGCCCAGGGGTGGCCAACCTCTTCCTGATCCTGAAGCTCTCCGCCGATTCCAGGCTCTATGATGAGCTGGAGGAGGAGTATCGGACTGGGAAGCTGAAGTATGTCCGGCTGAAGGAGGCGGTCTTCGAGAGCCTGATGGGTGTCCTCCGGCCGATCCAGGCCCGCCGAAGGGAGTTGGAGCGAGACCTCGGGGGAGTGAAGCAGGTCCTAGAGGCCGGAGCCGCCCGAGCAAGGGAGATCGCCCAAGAGAACATGCGGGAGATCCGCAGGCTCATCGGGGTCGGGCTGGAGAGCTTCAACCCCGGAAGATGAGGGCCACCAGCCCGAGCCCGATGGTGAGCAAGGTCAGGGGGAGGCCGACCTTCAAGTATTCGAAGAAGCCGAGATGGACCCCCTCCCGCTCGGCCCCCTCCAGGACGATCAGGTTGGCTGCCGAGCCGATGAGAGTGAGATTCCCCGCGAGAGTCGAGGCCATCGCCAAGGCCAGCCAGGCTGTGGCTCCTCCCCCCGCGGCCGCGATCAGCGGCGAGAGGAGCAGGACCGCCGGGACATTGCTGATCAAGTTCGAGACGATGAGCGTGACCCAGGAGATGCTGATCAGCGCAGATCGCGCGGCGAACCAACCCCCCGCCTGGGAGATCAACTGTTCGACCAGCCCTGCCTTCTCCACCCCGCGCATCACGATGAACAAGCCGGAGAAGATCAAGAGCAACGGCCAGTCCACATGCTGGAGCGCCCGGCGCGGACGGTTGCTCCCTAGGAGGATCAGGAGGGCGGCACAACTGATCGCTACCCCCTGGGGCGCGTAGCCCATTGCCAAGAGGACCAAGGCCAGCAGAACTACGAGGAGTGAGAGGCCCAGCAGGCCGCGCTGGACCCTCAGCTCGGCGTAACCCTGCAGATCACTCAAGGGCTTGAGAGGCAGTCGGAGTTGAGAGCGGTAGATCAGCCGGATCAGCCCGAAGTCGAGGGCCAGACCGGCTAAGGAGACGGGGGAGAGCGCGGCCCAGAAGGCGAGGAAGTGTATCCCCGAGCGGATCCCGATCAGCATGTTCTGGGGGTTCCCGATGATGGTCATCGTGCTCCCGATGTTCGCGGCAGTCGCCAAGCCGATGAGATAGGGCGCGGGCGGGAGCTCGAGCCGCCGGATTAAGCGGACGAGCACGGGGGTGAACATCAGGCAGATCGTATCGTTCATGAAGAGGGCGGAGAGGAGCCCGCTGCTCACGACCACTAAGAGGAGGAGGCCGCTCCGGCTCCTGGCCCACTTGAGGATGAAGAGCTCTAGGACCTCAAAGAATCCGGAGATCTCGAGGTAGGCGACGATGACCATCATCCCGAGGAGGAAGACGAGCGTATCGAGGTCGATGGCCGCGTAGGCCTCCTGGACGGAGAGCACCCCGCTGAGGACCATTGCCACCGCACCGAGGAGCGCCCCGGCCGCCCGGCTGATATGGACAAAGGGCAGCTTCTGGACCCCGACGACCAGATAAGTCAGGATAAGGATAAAGAGAGCAGTCCACATGGAAGCGAGAGGCGCACCAGGATATCCTGGCACGCCTCTTGTTGTGAGCCCTTTCGGCCTAGCCTACTTCTTCCCGCCGGCGGGCTTCTTCCCGCCGCCCTTCTTCTTCAGGAGCATCGGGCTCACCTCCTCCCCTTTGTGGTAGAGGTCGGCGCACGTGCGCACTTGACCACCCGGGCAAAGAGAATTATAATCGAGGCCGCTCCTACTGTCAAGTGATCTTTGTTACAAAAGCCCCGTCCTGAGCCGGCTCGAGCTGGGGAGCACGAGCGCGCCGGGGCGAGGAGGAGGGAAGGGATGAAGAGAGCGGCTCTAGTCATTAGTATTGCCTTGGTGGTTCTCAGTGGGCCGGCCCTGGGCCTCTTGGCCCAGGCTCAAGAGGAGGATCTCTCAGCCGGTCGGGAATGGGGACTTGGGGCCCGCTTCCTCCCCCAGGGGCTCATGCCGCTCGCCCCGGGTGAGGTCGACCCGGCCTTAACCACGGCCATCACTCTGAAGTATTGGACCAAGGGGGCGTTGGGCTTCGAGGCCGGCGGCTGGTTCTCGAGCTACAGCGATCTCTGGAGCTCGCGGAGCCTAACAAGCCTCTCCGGCGGGGTCCTCTTTAAGCTCTCCGATAACCCACGGGCCGACTTCTACCTGGCTGGGAGAGCGATCAGCCTCAACAGTTTCCGCAAGGATGACATCATTTGTAGGGAACCGCTGCGCGAGCCAGGCTCATCCCTATCAGCGGAAGATGAGCCCGTCCCGCCGCCCTGGCCTTGCTGGCCCGCCTCCTCGGAAGGCCGGAGCGCGACCCTGGCCGTCTCGCTCGCGGCCGGGCTGGAATGGAGCCGAGCCCGAGAAGTGGCGACGAGCTTCGAGGTCGGGCTCGTCTATGCTCAGACGATGAGCACAACATCTTACTTCCCGCCACCGGAGGGCGAGCCGATCCCGCTACCCCAGCCTGAACAGGAGACCTTTGCCTCCTCGAGCCTGGGGATTACCTTGAGCTTGACCCTCACCTTCTATTTCCCACGGGGTAGCTAGTCTAGACTGTAGCTCAGGTGGCCTCGCTCGAGGGCTCGCTCGTCGGTCAAGATCAGGGGGCGAGGAAGAGGGCCACCCCGGCCGTAAATTGTAGTGGTGGCTCAGGGATGAGCCGCGGCCCATGGAGCTCGAGCACGCCGATCAGCTTCGCATCCAGGAAGATCGTCAGAGCCCCGGGGAGGTCCTTCTTCAGTCCACTGCTGAGATGGATAGCGAAGTCGAGTCGACTCCTATAGATCAAAAGGCCGGTCCCGCCGCCGAGGTAGAGGCGGGCATCGCGGCCTGGAATATGGAAGAGGATCGCCGTCTCGAACTTCGAAAACTCTGGGCTGCCCAGGCTCGGGAGGCCGAATTCAGCGGCGAACCGGACTCCCAAGCCCGAGAGCGGCCCGATTTCGACCACCCCTTGGAGGAGCTGGGCCGTCCCTTCGCTCACACCCCAGGCGGCTCCCAAGCCGTTCAGGTCAAGGATTCCCAACCCTATCCCCGTGGAGAACCGGACCGGCTCGGCCAGGCCGGGCCCCGAGAGGCCGAGCAAGATGAGGGCCGCTGCCAGAAGATATCTTGGGACCATAACTGCTAGCGCCCCCTCAGGGCCGCAAACAGTGCGGAATAGTCCGAACGGGGGTTCCAGAAGAGGTAGCTCTTGAAGCCCAATTCCTCGGCGGCCCGGACTTGGGCGCGGATATAGTCGTGATAATCCATTCCGGCTGGGATCGCCATTTGGAAGGCCTGGAGGAACGGACGGAGCCTCAGCCCCCGCTTCAGCCCGGCCTCGAGCGCCCGCCTCACCGTCTCGTAGGGCTTATCTCGGAGGGCTTGCTCATAGTGCGAGGGGTAGACCATCGGTGAAATCCAGTCCACATAAGGTGCGAGTCCCTCCAGGTGCTGGCCGATCGGGTCGATCCGCTTCTTATTCCACTCCCAGAGGGTCCGCCCGAAGACATCGATCGAGAGCCGCCCTTTGAGCCTGGCTCGGGCCTCCCTCAGGAAGTTAGTGATCGCGGCATAGCGGGCCTCATAGGCGGCGACGGCCGCCAACTTCCCGTCATCGGGATAGCGGATGTAGTCGAACTGGAGCTCATCGAACCCGAGCGCGAGGGCCTCCTGGGCGATCGCGAGGTTATACTCCACGACCCGTTCATCCGTGGGTGAGACCCAGGGTGCGCTCGCGCTCTTGAGGTATTTCGCCAGCTTCGGGTCGTAGAGGGCCACCTGACGGGCGATCGTGTAGATCCCTTTGGCCTTGAGGAGCCCGAGCAATCGGGGGAGGTCCAGCCTCACCGTGACCGCGTGGAGCTCTTTCACTAGCGGGACCTTGCTCTCGTAAGTCACTCCGCCGCTCATGTCCTTGATGTCGATGACGACCGTGTTCAGGCCGACCTCTCGCATCGCTGCGATGAACGGCTCGAGCCGGCCCTCCCGTTCGAGCCTGGCCAGTGCCGGGGCCGTGAGGTAAACCCCTCTCTGCCACTCTCCCTCTTGCTCCTTGCTCGGCTCTAGCTTAGGCGAAGGTGAGGCCGCGAGAGCAAGATTGGGAGTGGGAACAGCCACCATGGCTGGCCGACCTGGCCCGGTCAGGAAAAAGAAAGGGGCAGCGAGCACGAGGATCAAGGCCAGCCCGGCGAGCGACCTCTCGAGGGCCATCTTAGAGCGAATTATACCGCTCGCAGCTCGGCCTAAATGTGGCAGGGATCACCATCGCCGGGGTTCCCCTCTCAAGGTGTGGGCTGCCTGGAGGAGGGCTATAATCGGCGGTGATGGCCGAGATCTTGAAGCTGGCTCGCGAGCTCCTCGCGGAGCTGGAGCTCTGCGACTTTTGCTTGGGGCGGCAGTTCGCTCAGCTTGGCCATGGCCTGAGCAACCGTGACCGCGGGAGGGCTATTCGTATCCTCCTCAGCCTCGAGGAGGACAAGCCTTTCGCCGAGCCGGGCTACTGCCAGCTCTGCCTCGGCCACCTCCTCCGGGTCGAGGAGTGGGCCAAGCGGGCGCTCGCCGCGGTCGAGGGGCTGGAGTTCAAGAGTTTCCTCGTCGGGAGCCACCTCCCGGAGTTCCTCGTGGAGCAGGAACGGGCGCTCCAAGAGCGATACCACCTCGAGCACGGCGGCCGGTTGAACCACGACCTTAACCGGGAGGTGGGGAAGCTCCTGGAGGCGGCCCTCGCCGGGCGAGCAGAGGTCGACCTCCAAAACCCGGAGGTGACGATCCTACTCGATCTCGTCTGGGACCGTGTGGAGGTCAAGCTCTCGCCGCTCTTCATCTCCGGCCGCTACCGGAAACTCATCCGGGGGATCCCCCAGACCCACTGGCCCTGCCGGGCCTGTCGGGGAAAGGGCTGTGAGAGATGCGGCTTCACCGGGAAGCGGTATCCTGAGAGCGTCGAGGAGCTGATCTCCCCGCCGTTCCTCGAGGCCTCGCAGGGAAGGGCCGCGGTCTTCCATGGCTCCGGGAGGGAGGACATCGATGCCCGGATGCTGGGCGAGGGGCGGCCATTCGTGCTCGAGATCCGTGAGCCGAGGGTCCGGAGGCTCGACCTAGCGGCCCTGGAGCGGGAGGTCAATGCCCGGGCAAAGGGGAAGGTCGAGGTCCAGGGCCTGGCCTTCACTACGCGCGGGGAGGTCGAGCGGCTGAAGGCCGCGCGGGCGGGCAAGCTCTACCGGGCGAGGGTCGAGTTCGCTCGGCCGGTGAGCGAGGAGGAGTTCGAGCGGGCCTTGCGAGGCTTGGTCGGGCCGATCTCCCAGAGGACTCCCAAGCGGGTGGTCCATCGTCGGGCCGACCTAATCCGAACGAGGAGGGTCTGGGAGGTCGAGGGGGAGCTGAGCGATCCCCAGAGCGCGACCATCGAGGTCCGCTGCGATGGCGGGCTCTATGTGAAGGAGCTCCTCTCGGGAGATGAAGGCCGGACCACCCCGAGCCTGGCCGAGCTCCTCGGCTGCCCGGTCAAGGTCATCGAGCTCGATGTCCTAGAGGTGGAGGGCTGAGCGCTTGTCTTGCTAGGTAGAGCGTGCGGAGCCCTATCCTTATCTCACCTCAATCTGGCCATTTCGCGTGTTCGGAGGAAGACCAGCCAGGCCAAGAGCAGCAAGACCAAGATGATCAGGAAGATCGTCAGCCCGCGTTGGCCGCTGAGGGAGCGGTCGAGCCGCCCGATCTCGCCCTGGAGGTCGGTCATCTGCGGGAGGGTCTCTGTAAGCGTCTTCGGGTCGGGGAGGTTGGCCTTGAGGCCCTCGACCTCGAGCTTGAGGGCCGCCAGCTCCTCCGCAGAGGCGGCCTGCCGGTTCTGTTGGGCAAGGCTAGCCACCTGGTTCTCGAGGCTGGTGAGCCGCTGATTGAGGTTCTGAAGGGAAGCGAGGATCGAGGAGAGATCCCCGCTCGGCCCCGGCTGGGCCGGCGGCTTGGCCCTCAGGCTCTTCAGGGCTGCCTGCAGCGAGCCGTAGAGGTCCGGCTGGCTGTTCTTCAGGCTGGCCTTCACTAGGTCGAGCCAGTTGAGCTCGGCCTTCGAGAGCTCCCGCCCCATCCGGTCCTTGAACCACCTCTCCACCTTCAGCCCGGCATACTCCTCAAGCTCCGCCGCGATCTTCAGGGTCACTCCGAGGGTCAGGACCTGGCGGTCCATTACCCCTTCCCCGATGAGGACCCTCCCTAAATTGACGATCGCCTCCTCGGCCTTGGTCTGCTTCAGGACCCCTTCTAGCTCCGCTTGGCTCGGGCCCTCCTGGGCTAAGGCGAGCCCGCCTCCTACGGCTAGGATCAGGAGCCCGACCATAA
>JAPWVC010000009.1 GCA_028275195.1 Candidatus Acetothermia bacterium | reverse complement strand
CTCCCCTCCCATCTCGTGAGCCTAGCATAGCTGGCGGTCCCGGTCAAGATTGGAAGAGCGGATTGGTCGGAGCCAACTGGCTGGAGGTATCATTCCTACGATGGCTGAGGAGCTCTTCGACCGGCTGAGCGGGATCGCGGACGAGGACCTGCCAAGGATGGCTCTCGTTCGCTGGTGCCGGCCGGCCCTGGAGATCGAGGACATCGAAGGCCAGATCAAGAGCGAGCTCGAAAAGCTAGCCCTGGCAAGGAAGCTCGGGCCCGGAGCGGAGGTCGCGCTCGCCTGCGGGAGCCGCGGGATCAGGAACATCGCCAGGATCGTCCGGGCGGTCGTCGAGCATCTCCAAGGGCTCGGGCTGAGGCCCTTCGTTTTCCCGGCGATGGGCTCTCACGGGGGCGCGACGGCCGAAGGGCAGGCCGAGACCCTGGCGAAGTTGGGCCTCTCTGAAGAGGCGCTAGGCTGCCCGATCCGGGCCACGATGGAGGTCATTGAGCTCGGCCGGACCGCAAGTGGGATCCCCGTCTTCGTCGATGAACTCGCTGCCGGAGCCGACGGCATCTTCCTGATCAACCGGATCAAGCCGCATACGGCCTTCTCCGGGCGGATCGGCTCGGGCTTACTGAAGATCATGACCGTCGGGATGGGGAAGCAGCAGGGCGCGAAGGCCATCCACCGCTTCGCCTTCCAGCTCGGCCTGGAGCGGGCGATCCTCGAGGTCGCCGAAGTCATGTTGAAGAAGCTCCCGATCCTAGGCGGGCTGGCGATCATCGAGGGCTTCCATCATGAGACGGCCTATCTCGAGGCCCTCCAGGCGGAAGAGCTCCTGACAAGGGAGCCGGCTCTCTTGGCGAAGGCGCGAGAGCTCCAGCCCCATCTCCCCTTCGCCGAGCTCGATCTCCTGATCGTGGACGAGGCAGGGAAGGAGATCAGCGGGACGGGGATGGACACCCAGGTGATCGGGAGGCAATACATCCTCGGCGAGCCCGAGCCCTCCTCTCCCAGGATTAAGAGGATCTACCTCCGGAGCCTCTCGCCTGGCTCCGGGGGGAATGCCTTGGGGATCGGGCTGGCGGACTTCGTCCACCGCAGGGTCGTCGAGGCGATGGACCGCGAAAGGACCTACATTAATGCCCTCACGGGGACCGGGCCGGAGAAGGCCCGAATCCCGCCATACTTCGAGAGCGACCGGACCGCGATCAAGCTGGCCCTCGCCACGATCGGCCCGATCGAGCCCAAGATGGCTAGGGTCTTATGGATCAAGAACACCCTGGAGCTAGGGGGGTTCTACATCTCGGAGGCCCTCATCGCTGAAGCTAAAGCCCATGGCGAGCTCGAGGTAGGTGAGCGACTTCGGCCTCTCGAGTTCAATGAGGAAGGGGATCTCATCCCCCCTAGAGCCGGGCCCGTTGAGGGCGGGCCGTCTCCATGATCAGTTTTGCCAGCCTCTTGGAATTATGCTTGACCGTCGGCTTCCCCTCGAGCTCGACGATCTCCAATAGGTCGGCGGTAATGACCTCCGGCCCCTCCAGGCCGCTGAGATCGTTGATCACCGGGCCGGCCCCCTCGGCCGCATACTGGCGGAGGAGCGGCTCGGGGATCGGCTGGGAGTTGACGATGATGTAGTCAAACTTCGAGACATCGATGTATTCCCCAAGGGCCCGGAGATGGTCCCGCGCGGTGAAGCCATCGGTCTCACCAGGCTGGGTCATCAGGTTGAGGATGTAGAACTTCTTCGCTCGGGCCTGCTCGATCTCCCGGACCACATCCTCCACCAAGAGGTTGGGGATGATCGAGGTGAAGAGGCTCCCCGGGCCGAGCACGATCAGCTCCGCCCGGCTGATCCCCTCTAAGACCTGTTCGTATGGCGGGACCGGCTGCTTCGAGAGGAGCATCCTCTTGATCCTCCGGGGGTCCTTAACGATCTCCGTCTCGCCGCGGACGAAGCCCCCGTCCTCCATCTCCGCCACGAGGTCCACCTGCTCCAAAGTGGCCGGGAGGACCCGGCCGCGGATGTTCAGGATGTGGCTCATCTCCGCGATCGCCAGGTCGAACCGCCCGAGCCGCTCCTGGAGCCCGGCGATCACCAGGTTCCCCAGGGAGTGGCCGTTAAAGCTCCCCTCGCGAAAGCGGTGCTGGAAGAGCGCGGCGATCCTCGACTCGTCGTCGGCGAGGGCGATGATGCAGTTCCGGATATCCCCGGGCGGGAGGATCTCCATCTCCCGGCGGAGCCGGCCCGAGGAGCCCCCGGTGTCCATCACGGTGACGACGGCAGTGATATTGCTCGTATACTCCTTTAGGCCGCGGAGGAGGACCGAGAGCCCGGTCCCACCCCCCAGGGCCACGACCTCCGGGCCGCGCGAGAGGACCCGCTGGCTATAGATGACCTCTCCGGCCTGGCCGAGGGCCTGAGGCGCTACCCCCTTGATGACCGACCTTAAGAAGCGATGGACCCCGAGGATGGCCCCCGCCAGCCCGCCGGCCAAGAGCAAGCTCCCGATCAGCAGTGCATACCCCGGGGCGGGGACTAGGAGGGCATAGAGCCAGCGGATCAGCCCTTTCCCGAAGAGGAGGACCAGCCCGAAGATGAAAGCGAGCATCGCCAGGGCCGCCAGGGCGGCCCAGCGCTTCACCCCCATCCCGGGGTAGAGCCAGCGGAGGAACCTCTTCCACTTCATCTTCAGCTCATCTTAGCTCATTAGCCCAGCGCCTCCGGTTCTTCGGCCCCCGGCGGACCAACTTGAGCCGCTCCTGGCCCAGGAGCCCCTCTAGTTCCTGGAGCAAGCCCTTGGAGAGGCGGACGGAGAATTCCTTCCCGGCCTTGATCAACTCTTGGCTCAGGGGCTGGGAGCTCTCCTCGCCCGAGATTAGTTGGAGCTGGAGGAAGACCCCCGTCCGGCCTGGGGAGCGCCGGAGGACCTCTCTCAGCCGCTCCAGGAGAGGCTCATCGACCTCATCCAGCGGGAGGAGGAGATGGAGCTCGACGAGCGCGCCGGCCTCCTCCAGGGGGTAAATTTCCTCAACCACCACCTGGGTTTGGCCGGCCCGCTCCTCCGCCCGGCCGATAACATAAACCAAGTTATCCTCCTGGATGAGCGAAGCCCGCCGCTCATAGAGGTCGGAGAAGACGGTCAGCTCGGCCTTCCCCTTCAGGTCCTCCAGCCGGACGAAGGCCATCCTCCTCCCCTTCGAGGTCGTGACGACCCGGACTCCGTCGATCCTCCCGCCGAGGTAAACTGGCTCGCCGGCCTGGACCCCCTCCAGCTCGTTCAGGCTGTGAGAGCGGAGGCAGGCCAATTCCTCCTCCCACTCGAAGAGGGGATGGGAGCTGAGGTAGAGGCCGAGGAGCTCCTTCTCGAAGCGGAGGAGCTCCTCCGGGGGGAACTCCTCCCTACCGATCGTCAGGGCCGGGGTGAGCTCCTCCTCAGCGAAGAAGGAGCGCTGGCCGCTCCGGCGCTCAGCGGAGGCGAGATGGGCTAGCTCCAGGCCGACCTCCACCTGCTTCAGCAGCCCCTTGCGGGTGGCGAACCGGTCGAAGGCCCCGGCCTTGATCAGGGCCTCGAGGGCCTCGCGGTTCACCCGCTGGGGATCGACCCGGCGGCAGAAGTCGACGAACGACTTGAATGGGCGGGCCCCGCGGGCCTCGAGGATCGCTTGGACCGCTACCTCCCCGACATTCTTGATCGCACCCAGGCCGAAGCGGATCCGCCCATCATGGGCCGTGAAATAGAGGTCGCTCTCGTTGATCTCCGGCGGGAGGACGGCGATCCCCAGCTCACGGCACTCCTGGACATACTCCGCGATCTTGTCCGTGTTGTCCGCGACGCTGGTGAGGAGGGCGGCCATATACTCCGTGGGGTAGTTGGCCTTGAGGTAGGCGGTCCAGTAGGTGATCAGGGCATAGGCGGTAGAGTGAGCCTTGTTAAAGCCGTAGCGGGCGAACTTCTCGATATCCCTGAAGAGGTCGAGGGCCTTCTCGATGGGGATCCCATTCCGGACGCAGCCCTGGACGAACTTCTCCCGGGTCGCCTCCATCGTCTTCCGCTCCTTCTTCCCGATCGCCTTCCTCAGGAGGTCAGCCTCACCGAGGGAGAAGCCGGCGAGGACCCTCGCCATGAGGAGCAACTGCTCCTGGTAGATCGGGAGGCCGTAGGTCTCCTTGAGGATCGGCTCGAGGTCCGGATGGGGGTAGGAGACCTTCTGGCGGCCGGCCTTCCGGGCGATGAACTCCGCGGCCATCCCGCTCTCCAGCGGCCCGGGACGGTAGAGGGCCAGGAGCGCCGCGATGTCCTTGAACTCTGTCGGGGCGAGGCCCCTTACCAACTCCTTGATCCCTGCCCCCTCGAGCTGGAAGATCCCCGTCGTCCGCCCTTCCTGTAAGAGCTTGTAGACCTTGGGATCATCGAGCGGGAGCGCCTCGAGCCTGAGCTCCTCCCCGCGGTTCTTCTTGATCGCGGCAAGCGCATCGGCGATGACCGTCAGGTTCCGCAAGCCCAATAGGTCGATCTTGAGCATCCCGATCGCCTCCAGGGCGACCATGTCATACTGAGTCACGAGCGAGCCATCGCTCAGGCGCAAGAGCGGGACATAATCGGTCAGCTCGCCGGGAGCGATCACCACCCCAGCGGCGTGGGTCGAGGGGTTTCTCACTAAACCCTCGAGCTTCTTGGAGACCTCGATCAGGCTCCTCACTTGAGGGTCGCTATCGTAGAGCCGCTTCAGCTCGGGGACGCTCCCCAGGGCCTCCTCGAGTGAGGCCCCGAAGGGGATCAGCTTCGCGATCCGGTCAGCATCGCCGTAGGAGATCCCCAGGGCTCGGGCCACATCCCGGACCGCGCTCCGCGCGGCCATCGTATCGAAGGTCACGATCTGGGCCACCCTCTCCCGGCCATACCGCTCGGCCACATAGTTGATGACCTCATCTCGCCTCCTGGGGCAGAAGTCGATGTCGATGTCCGGGAGGCTGACCCGCTCGGGGTTGAGGAACCTCTCGAAGAGGAGGCCATGCTCCAGGGGGTCGAGATTCGTGATCCCCAGGCAGTAGGAGACTAGGCTCCCGGCGGCCGAGCCCCGCCCCGGCCCGACGGGTATCCCCCTCTCCCGGGCATACCGGACGAAGTCCTGGACGATCAGGAAGTAGGGGACGAACCCCATCCTCTCGATCACGCCCAGCTCGTATTCCAAGCGCTCCTCGACCTCCTGGGGGATCTCCGGGCCATAGCGCTCATGGGCCCCGCGGAGGACGAGCTCCCGCAGGTAGGTCATGGGGTCAGCATAACCTGGGGGGAGATCGAACTGGGGGAGGTGGGCGGCCTCCAGCTCCAAGTCCACATTGCAGCGTTCGGCGACCCGAAGGGTGTTCTCCAGCGCCTCCGGGAGGTCGGAGAAGAGGGCGGCCATCTCCTCTCCGGACTTGAAGTAATATTGGTCCCCTTCGTAGGAGCGGCGCTCCTCGGCCTTGCTCGCCTGGATGTTGAGGAGGATCTCGTGGGCCTTGCTGTCAGCCGAGGCGATGTAATGGATATCATTGCTCGCGAGGAGCGGGAGCTCTAGCCGCCGGGCGAGCTTAATCAGCTCCTCATTGACCTCTTGTTCCTCCGTCAGGCCGTGGCGCTGGAGCTCGATGAAGAAGTTCTCCGGCCCGAAGAGCTCACGGAGTCGGCGGGCCCATCCCTCGGCCTCCTCTCTCCGGCCCGCGAGGATGGGCTTGGCGAGGAGGCCGCTCTTGCAAGCGGTGGTGATGATTAGGCCATCGCCGTATTCCTTCAACAGTTCCAGGTCGATCCTCGGCTTATAGTAGAAGCCCTCGCTGTAGCCCAGGCTGGCGAGCTTGAGCAGGTTCCGGTAGCCTCGCTGGTCCTCGGCCAGCGCGAGAAGGTGGTAATACTTCTCCAGGCCGGGGGAGCGGTCATACCGCCCCCGCGGGGCGAAGTAGAACTCGACCCCCAGGATCGGTTTGATCTTGTAGATCCGCGCCTTCTGGTAGAACTCGACCGCCCCGCAGAGGACCCCATGATCGGTGAGGGCCAACGCCGGCATCTCATACTCCTTGGCCTTGAGGAGGAGCTCCTCGATCCGGCAGGTGGCATCGAGCATGCTGTATTCAGAATGGGCGTGGAGATGGACAAACTCCCTCATCTCTCTTGAGGCACCTCCTCGAGCCCGAGGATGATGTATTTCTCCTCGCCTGGTGCGATCAGGCCCAGCTTCTTCCGCGCTAAGTATTCCATATATTCGTTATCGAATCGCTTGGCGTAGAGCCCCTCCAAGGCCCGCCGCTCCTGAAGGAGCTCCTTCTCCAGGCGGGCGAGCCGGGCGAGCTCGGCCTCCAGCCGCTTGATCGCCACAGCCCGTGAGATGAAGAGATAGACGATCCCTAGGATCAGGAGGATGAGCCCTCCGAGCGCGAGGCGGGCCAGGGCCCGCTTGAGCCTCTCCCGCCTGCGGGCTGCCTTCAGGCTGATCGCGCCCATAGGCTGCTCTTCAATGGGAGCCCGAACTCCTCCTCTAGGCGGATGAGCCTATTGTATTTGGCGATCCGTTCGGAGCGGTTTACGCTCCCCGTCTTGATCTGGCCGCAAGCGGTCCCGATTGCCAGGTCAGCGATGAAGGTGTCTTCGGTCTCGCCCGAGCGGTGGGAGACGATGCAAGTATAGCCGGCCCGCCAGGCCAGTTCCATCGTTTCCAGGGTCTCGGTGAGGGTCCCGATCTGGTTGGGCTTGATGAGGATGGAGTTTGCGACTCCCTCGGCGATCCCCCGCTTGAGGAGCTTAGGGTTGGTGACGAAGATATCATCCCCGACGATCTGGAGCCTCTTTCCGAGCCGGGAGGTCAGAAGGGCCCAGCCCTCCCAGTCCTCCTCGGCCAGGCCGTCCTCGATGGAGACAAGGGGGAATTCCTCGGCCCAGCGCTCATAGATCTCGATCAGCTCCTGGCTCTTCAGCCTCTTCCCCTCGAAGTTGTAGCGCCCCCTGGAGAAGAAATTGGAGGCGGCGGCATCGATCGCTAGGTAAACATCCTTCCCGGGCTCCCAGCCACTCCTTGTGATCGCCTCGACCAAGAGCCGCAAGGCGGCCTCGTTGCTCTCGAGGTTCGGAGCGAAGCCGCCCTCGTCCCCCACGCTGGTAGCGAGGCCTCGCTCCTTCAGGATCTTCTTCAGGGCCTGGAAGACCTCCGCGGCCATCCTGATCGCTTCAGCGAAGGTCGTCGCCCCGAGGGGGACGATCATGAACTCCTGGACCTCCAGGTTGTTGTCGGCGTGAACGCCGCCATTGAGGATATTCAAGAGGGGCATGGGGAGCCCGACTGGCCGGACTCCCGCGAGATACCGGAAGAGCGGGAGCCCCAAGGAATCGGCAGCGGCCCGGGCCACGGCCAGCGAGACCCCTAGGATCGCGTTCGCCCCGAGGTAGCTCTTATTCTCCGTCCCATCGAGCTCGATCAGCCGCCGGTCGATCTCTGCCTGCTCGATCGCCGGCAAGCCGATGATCTCCGGGGCGATCGTCTCATTCACATTCGCCACGGCCTTGCGGACCCCCTTCCCACCGAACCGCTCGTCCCCGTCCCGCAGCTCGAGGGCCTCATGCTTCCCCGTCGAAGCCCCGGAGGGGACCGCGGCTCGCCCGAACGAGCCGTCAGTTAAGAAGACATCGACCTCGACCGTCGGGTTCCCCCGAGAGTCGAGGATCTCCCGGGCATGGACCTCATCGATCTCCGTCCAGAAGTCGTAAGCCGCTCCCAAGGCAGACCTCCTCTAAGCAAGATCGTTTCCAAGTCGAGTATACCCCGACCCGCAAGGCGGGCACAAGCGACTCCGTCACTCGCCGGAGTGAGTAAGGCCGGGCTCGATTCAAAACCCCCGGGCCAGCCCGTAGAGCCAGGAGATTAGAAACCTCTGGATTAAGTAGAGGAGGAGGATCGCGATCATCGGGGAGAAGTCGATTCCCGCCGGGGGGAAGAGGCGCTGGAGGAGACGGCGGATGGGGAGGAGGAACGGCTCCGTCAGGAGGTAGAGGGCCTGGGCCAGGCGGTTCCGGGGATTGAGGGGGAGCCAGGAAATGATAGCCCGGGCGATGATCAGGCCATACAAGACCATGATGGCGACCTCCAAGACCTTGGCCGTGGCAAAGAGTAGCTCCCGCACGGGCATAAATTTATAACCTGCCGAGGGGCCCGAGCAAGCCCTAGCTCCAGCTCGCGCGGCTCAAATCAAATTGACTAGAGTGCGAGCGACCCAAGCGCTAGCCTGGAGCAGACCTCGATCTGAGCAGTGCCAGCCCCACTGCGCCCAAGGAGAGCCCCAGGACGATCATAGCGGCCCCGCTGGCGATGGCCATGGTCGTAACCCCGAAGGCGAGGACCGCCAGGTAAAGGTAGTTCTCCATGTTCAGTGCCTGGGCATAGGCAAGGTGCCGCGGATTGGTCGGGTCGAACCGCCCTCCCCCGAGCAGTTCCTGGTAGGTCGGGGCGATCGCCCGCCGGTCGCTCCTGATGATGTCCCCGGCCCGTTGAGCCTCGGCCGCGGAGTCGACCACCTCCCCCTTGGCCACGAGCTCCTCCGTGATCCCGAGGGTCACCCCCTCCGCACGCATCGCCTCTTCCAGCCAATGGGCCTTGGTAAGGCCCTGGAAGATGAAGGCAGCCCCCATGGCCACTCCGATCAGGCCGCCCACCACCGCCAGCATTGCCCCATAGCGTCTCTTCCCTGTCATTGCTGCCGATCCCTTCCTTCTCATGGGACAGAGGGCCTAGCTAAAAGTTAGCCAGCCTAAGTATACCGCCACACCATCCCCTCCGCAATGGCCCTCGAGCGAGGCTAACCTTGACTCTGCCGGTCCGGTTCGGTATATTGTCCACGGCAGATCACGGGTGAGAGACAAGATCAATCAATGGAGACCTTACGACTCCAGGGGTCGCTCCCCGTGATGCCTCTCGCAATTAGTTAATCCCTTCACTTGAGCCATGGGGCGTCACGGGAGGGCGCCCATGGCTATCTCTTTCCGTTTCATTCAGGCTCAGGCCTTTCCAAGGCGCCGTTGCAAGCCGTTCACGGAGGGCAGTCGGTTATGGAGGGCTTAGCGCTGGATGTCCGGGATGTGACCAAGACCTTCCCGCGCGGGGGCCTCCTCGGCCTCTTGGGCCCCCGACGGGAGAGGGAGCGGATCGTCGCCTTAGCGGGGATCAACCTGGCCGTCCGCCGGGGCGAGATCCTCGGCCTCCTCGGGCCCAACGGCTCGGGGAAGTCCACATTGGTCCGCCTGATCGCGACCCTCTTGCTCCCCGACTCCGGGCAGATCACGGTCTTCGGCCACGATGCCCAGCGCGAGCCCCGGGCGGTCCGGCGGCTGATCAACCGCGTCTCGGCCGACGCCGCCTTCTTCAAGGGGCTCACGGCGATGGAGAACCTCCTCTTCACCGCCCGGCTCTACGGCCTGAGCGGACGGACGGCCCGCCGGCGGGCCTCAGAGATCCTGGCTCGGCTCGGGCTGGATGGCCTGAGCCTCCATCGCCCACTGGAGCAGCTCTCCCGGGGGACCCAGCAGAAGGTCGCGATCGCCCGGGCCTTCCTCACCGCGCCGGTCCTCCTGCTCCTCGATGAGCCGACGACCGGGCTCGACCCGCACTCCCGCCGAGAGGTCCAGCGGTTCATCCTCGAGGTGAGGGAGGACCACGACGCCTCGGTCCTGCTCACCACTCATGCCATGGAGGAGGCCGAGCGGCTCTCCGATCGGATCGCCATCATCGATGAGGGGAGGATCGTGGCCTGCGATACCCCCACCAGCTTAAGGGAGCGGTTCAGGCTGAATGGCCACCTCCCGAGCCTGGAGGAGGTCTTCCTGGCCTTGACTGGAAAGCCACTGGAGGAGGAGAGATGCGCTTGCTCCGTGAATTGAGGGCCGCTTACGCCTTTATCGAGCGGAACTCTAACCTCGTGAAGCGCTACTGGGGCTGGGAGTTGGTCTGGCTCACTTATTCGATCGTCGAGGCCCTGGCGATCACCTACCTTGGGGCCGGGATCGGGGCGATCACCGGCCAGAGCCTCGATACCACCTATTTGATCCTCTACCTCCTGGTCGGGACGCTCGTCTGGGCCTACCTCGCGACGATCTTCGACGGCCTGAGCGAGGCGATCTCTTGGGAGCGCTGGGAAGGGACGATCGAGTATACCTTCATGGCCCCGGCCTCCCGCCTCTCCCACTTCCTGGGGACCACGGCCTTCGCCATCGCCTACGGGCTGGTGCGGACCCTCCTCATCCTCGGGGTAGTGGCCCTCTCTTTCCACCTCGACCTGGGGCGGGCGAACCTCCCCGGAGCGGTCCTGGTCCTCCTCGGGGGGAGCCTCGCCTTCATCGGGCTGGGGATCTTGGCCGCGATCCTCCCCTTGCTCTTCCCCGAGCGAGGGGAGCAGATGAGCTATGCCTTCCAGGCCCTCATCCTCCTCGTCTCCGGGATCTATTACCCTGTTGAGGTCCTGCCTCCCTGGCTCCAGCGGCTCGCGGCCCTCTCGCCCGCGACCTACGCCTTGCAAGGGATAAGGGCGGCCCTCCTCGAGGGCGAGCCGACCGCCGCCCTGGCGGGGGAGCTACTCCCGTTGGTCTTGATGGGCCTGATCCTGATCCCCTCCGGGCTCATGGCCTTCAGCCTCGCCGAGAGGTATGCCAAGCGGACCGGGCGGCTCAAGCGGAGCGGCTGATCAAGGCCCAACGGCTAGCCCATCGCGGCCCTCGAGGACCACGATCGGCTCGCCCCGTAATCCCTGGTGGAAGAACTCTGGATGCTCGGTGTGAACCGGCAGGAGGAACTGGGGGCTGATCTCTTTAGCCAGCCAGAGTAGCTCTTCTCCGGAGGCGTGGCCGCTCGCATGGAGCCCCTCGGGGAAGCGGGGCTCACCGCTCTCGATAAAGAATCCCGCGACCTCGAAGCGGAGGAACTCCAGCCAGTTCCAGAGCCTGCGCATATCGATCTCCTGCTCCTCGGTGTAGCTCTCACTCGAGGAGTAGATGTAGAGCCCGCCGCGCGGCTCGAGGTCGAGCAGATGCTTCAAATCCCAGTAGCTGAAGGCGAGGATAAACTGCCCAGGGGCCCGCTGGATCTCCTCAAGCTGGACGAGCTTTTCCGGGTAGCGCTGGCGGAGGTGCTCCTCCCAGGCCCGGGGCTCGACCTTCACCTCATCGAAGATCCCGAGGCTAGGGTGCCGAAGGAGGACCCACTCCGGCGCGGCCGGGGCGATTGCCTCGAGGAGATAGGCGTCCTTGGCCAGGATGAGGAGCCTCCTCCCGGTCTCCTCGGCGATCGCCAAAAAGATCTGGAGCCGCTCGATGTTCCTCGGCCCGAAGTCCGCTACCACCAGCTCGCCCGGATGCTGGCGGATAAGCTTCAAGGCGTTCTCATGGACCTCAGCCTCACTCACTTGGGGCCCTTCGGCCCCGGCCCGGGTCCCCTCGATGATCAAGAGGTAAGGCCGGAGCGCTTGTGCCGCGGCCACAAACTCCCGGCTCAGCTCGCCCCGCCCGCCGGCGAACCGCAGGTCTCCGGTATAGACGACCCAGCCGCGGTCAGTCTCGATAGCATAGGCCGAGGCCCCAGGGATGGAATGGTCGACTGGGAAGGCCCGATAGTTGAGGCCCCCGATCCGGCCGTCCGCCTCCCGGACCGGCTGGGGGATGAGCTGCCGGCCACGGGGATTCGGCGGAGCGGCAAGGAAGGCTCGCACCGGCTCGTTCGCCCCGTCGGTGATGGCCCAGCTCCTGCCAAGGTAAGCCCCTTGCTTCCAAGGGCCGGTCTCGAGGGCCCGGGGGTCCTCCTCCCGCGGATAGCGGGGGTTGATGTAGGCCAGCTCGCTGTAGTAATCGAGCTGGCCGCTCTCCTAGACTGCCTTCATTATCGTCGCAGAGAGGGCCGAGGCGTGGACCGGGATCTCGGGCCTTAGCAAGCCCAGCAAGCCGCAATGGTCGAGATGGGCATGGGAGATGAGGACCCCTTCCACCGGGAGCTCGGGGAGGTCGGGGTGATAGCCCTGAGGGAAGAGGTCAGGGCGATAGAGCCTGCCCACTCTCGGGGCTAGGCCGAGCGCCAAGAGGTCGAGGAGCCCCCGTGCGGCCCGGGGCTTCAGATACTCCTCATAGTAGAGCCCCCAGCGCTTGTAATTGATCCCGAAGTCCAGGAGCAGCCCAGTCCCCTCGGACTGGAGGTAGAGCTTAGTCCCTCCGATCGCCTCCGCCCCGTCGAGGATGATCAGCTTCACCGCTAGAGGATCTTAGCCCCCACGGGGATGGAGGAGCAAGGGCCAATTGGCCCGGGGCCGGCCGGCTCTGCTAGAATCCCAAGATGGCCGAAGACAACAAAAAAGGAGGGCGAGGTGCCCGCGATGTTGGAATTAGAACCGAAGGTGCGTGCAGCCATCGCCAAGAGCCGGGCCGACTACACCGAAGTCCGGCTCGAGCGGGAGTGGCGGACTAGAGTCCTCTTCCAAAAGGATCGGCTGGAGAACATCGAGGCCTCGACTGAGGTCGGGGGGCTCGTCCGTTGCCTGGTCGGGGGTGGCTGGGGGATCGCCGTCTTCAACTCACTGGATGAGCTGGGGAAGAAGGTCGAGGAGGCCTATCGGGTCGCCAAGGCCGTGAGCCCCAAAATAAGTGAGCGGAGCTCACTCGCCCCGCTCGACCCGGTCGAGGACGAGGTCCATGCCCGGCTGGCGCGGGACTTCCGAGAGATCCCGCTAGTGAAGAAGAAGGAGCTAGTCGAGCACTACAACCAGATCATGCTCTCCGTTCCCAAGGTCGTCTCCACCACCACGCGCTATACCGACTCCTTCAAGGAGTGGCTCTTCGCCAACTCCGAGGGGACCTTCATCTTCGAGGAGCGGCCGGACATCACCCTCGTCCTGGCGGCCACCGCCCGGGAGGGCGATAACATCCAGCAGGCGTTCGAGTCGATCGGCGAGGCCCAGGGGTTCGAGCTGGTCGAGGGCCTTGAAGAGAAGGCTAAGGAGGTGGCAGACCGGGCCGTAGCCTTGCTCTCGGCCAAGCCGGTAGAAGGTGGCCAGTACACCGTGATCTTGGACCAGGACCTCGCCGGGGTCTTCATCCATGAGGCCTTCGGCCATCTCTGTGAGGCCGACTTCACCTACAAGAACGAGCGGATGCGGGAGCTCCTCCAGCCGGGCCGAGAGTTCGGGGTAAAGGAATTGAATATCATCGAGGACGGCTTCCTCCCCGGCAGGCGAGGGAACTACCGCTATGACGATGAGGGCGTCCCGCGACGGCGGATCTATCTCATCAAGAATGGCGTGCTCCAGGGGCTGATGCACTCCCGGGAGACGGCAGCCAAGCTCGGGGCCGAGCCGACGGGGAACGCTCGGGCCATTTCTTACCGGTTCGA
The DNA here is from genome assembly GCA_028275195.1 of Candidatus Acetothermia bacterium. Taxonomy (GTDB): domain Bacteria; phylum Bipolaricaulota; class Bipolaricaulia; order RBG-16-55-9; family JANLFV01; genus JANLFV01. The sequence continues at coordinate 7,642 of JAPWVC010000009.1, read as the reverse complement.
GCCGATCGTCCGGATGCGCAATACTTACATCGATCGAGGCACGGCCTCGTTCGAGGAGATGCTCCGGGGGATCGACCACGGGATCTATGCCAAGTCGGCCTTCGGGGGCCAGACGGAGTTCGAGCAGTTCACCTTCAGCGCGGCCTACGCTTACGAGATCGAGCATGGCGAGCTGGGGGAGATGCTCCGGGATGTGGTCCTCACGGGGAATGTCTTCGAGACATTGAAGAACATCGATATGATCGGGGATGATCTCCAGATTCGGGGTGGGGCCGGTGGCTGCGGGAAGGGGGGCCAATCTCCCCTCCCGGTCACCGACGGCGCCCCACATATCCGCATACAGAATGTGACGATCGGAGGGAGGGCCAGATGCTAGAGGGGCTTCATGGGAAGGTCGAGAGTGCCGAGCTCTACGAGCTCAAGAGCTGGGGGGCGTTAGTCCAGTTCCGCGCGGGCGAGCTGGAGTCGGCCAAGAGCGTCGAGCAGGCGGGAAGGGCCCTCCGCCTCATCAGGGATGGGAGGCTGGGCTACTCCACCACGACCGATCTGAAGGACCCAGAGCCCTTGATCGAGAATGCCCTCGCTTCAGCGGAGTTCGGGGACCCTGCTCCTTTCCGCTTCGCCGCGAAGGCCACGCCGCCCCAGGTCGAGTGCTTCGATCCCGAGGTGGAGCGACTCGGGGTTGAGCGGCTGATCGCCATGGGCGAGGAGATCGTCGACCGGATCAAGGCCTACAACCCGGACTTGAACCTTATGGTCTCCCTCAGCCGCGGGGTGGAGGAGCTCCTCCTTCAAACCACGGAGGGACAGGAGCTCCAGGAGCGCGGGACCGGCCTGGCCCTCTCGGTGATGGCCCAGCGGACCGAGGAGGGGGATATCCTAATCATCTACGACGATGCGGCTTCGCGGACTTTGAAAGGGGTCGATCATCTCCAGCTCGCCGACTCCCTGATCGAGCGACTCCGGTGGTGCGAGCGGCTCGCACGAGTCGAGACTAAAGCCATGCCGGTCCTATTCACCCCCAGGGGGGCCCTGGTCCTGCTCCTCCCATTGGTCGTGGGACTGAGCGGGAAGAGCGTCCTCTTGGGGGTCTCGCCCCTGGCGGGTAAGCTCGGGGAGCAAGCCTTCGATCCCCGGCTCACCCTCACCGATGATGGGACGGTCCCCTTCGCACCCCGCTCCAGCCGCTTCGACGATGAGGGTGTCCCCACCTCCAGGAAGGTCCTGATCGATCGCGGGAAGGTCGGCCAGTTCCTTTATGACCTGAAGACCGCCGGGCTGGCCAAGACGGCCTCCACAGGGAACGGCTTCAAGGGCAGCCTCCTCGGGGGGCGGGACTTCAAGAATCCCCCGGAGGTCGCGCCCACGACCTGGACGGTCGCCGGGGGCGAGAAGACCTTCAAGGAGCTAATCGCGGGGCTCAAGGAAGGGTTGATCGTCGACCAGGTGATCGGGCTGGGGCAGGGGAACATCGCCTCCGGGGAGTTCTCCAACAATGTCGCCGTTGGGTTCTATGTCCGGGATGGCGAGGTCCTCGGGAGAGTGAAGAACACCATGATCGCCGGGAATGTCTATGAGCTGCTCAAGGGGAGGCTCATCGAGTTGGGGCGCGAGGTCGAGTGGGCCCACGGCCTCTTTCGGGCCCCGGCGATCCTCGTCGATGGAGTAGGCGTCGCCAGCCAATGAGCAAGCGGCTCCTCATCCTCGGCGCGGGCCTCATCTTCTCGGCTCTCCTTGCTGTTCTGGCCCTCGCCGGGGCTCTGGATGATTGGCTCGCCTTCGAGGCCGCCGACTTGGTGGTCCACTTCCCGAGAGCCGAAGGGCCCCCTCAGCTCGGAAGCGCGGACGGTTTGGGCCTCTACCTCCGGAGCCTAAGGAGCGAGGCCGTCCGCCTGGAGGGGCTCTTCCACAGCGCAGAGGCCTTCCTCCAGCTAGACTACGACCCCAAGGCTCAAGGGGAGGTCTATCTCTTCATTTATCCCTCACTCGAGGAGTATCAGGAGGCCTCCGGCTGCCTCATCTGCTCCGCCAATGTCGGGGGCTTCCTCCCCATCTTTCAAGATGAGGTGGCGGAACTGATCCGCTCGGGCGAGGTCAACCCGATCGCCGTCTACCTCACATTCGATAGCACCGAGTATGTCGCATTGCACGAGTTCACTCATGTGCTCGACTTCTCCCTCATCCCGAATAGCCCGCCGACCTTCCTCCTCGAGGGGCTCGCGAGCTATGTCGGCTACCGGCTCGACGGTGTCCCCAATGAGTGGCAGCTCGGGCTGAGCGAGCAGTTCGTCAAGCTCTTCCTGGAGGGGTATGGACCCAGCCTCTTCCAGGACTACTTTGCCCGCGGCGGCTACTGGAAGTTCACCTACGAGGTCGGGGCGAGCTTTATCAATTTCCTCGTGGCTCGGGGCGGCTGGGAGAGCTTCCTCCAGTTTTACCGGGATCTTCGCCCACCTTACGATCAGCGGGAGAGGCTCGAAGCGCTCTTCCAACGCCATTACGGTGCCGGGCTCAGCGAGCTCGAGGCCGAATGGAAACAAGCCCTAGCGGAGGTCGAGGTGACGGCCAATGCCCGGGCGGCCTATGAGTTCAAGCTCGATCAGGTCCTAGCCCGCTATATCTTTCTCCGGCCGCTCTTGGCCGACCCTGAGCGGGCGGAAGAGCTGTTCGAGGCGGCCCGGACCCTCATTGAGGGCCGGTTCGACGAGGCCGCAGGGGCGGCCCTCCGGGAGTATCTGAGCGATCGGGAGAACCTCCTCGCGACCGCCGCGACGACGGCCCGGGCCCTCCGGTATAGCGAGTATCTCCAGAGCTATGTCCAGGACTATCATCGCGACCGGCCGGAGCTGATCCAGGCCTTCGAAGCCGAATTCGCCAAGCTCCCGAGGCTCTACGCGGCGAGGGCATTTGAGGATTTCGCCAGCCTCTATTGGGAGCTGGTCCAGACCTATGTGACTTGGCGGGATTGAGATAAGGGCCCTTTAAGCTATTGGTGGATCGCCCTTTGCCGCCCGCTCGGGCCGCCTGGCCGTGGGGCCGGATTTAAATTTTTAAGCCTTCGGCAGGGCGAAGCTGACCTTCGTCCCCTTGCCGGGTGAGGACTCGGCCCAGATCCGCCCGCCGTGGGCCTCGACCAGTTGCTTGGCGATCGCCAGCCCCAGCCCGGCTCCGCCATGCCGCCGGGAACGGGACTGCTCCCCGCGGTAGAACCTCTCGAAGATGCGGGGGAGTTCCTCCGGAGATATGCCTTTCCCCGTGTCGGCCACGCTCACGATAATTTCACTGGGCCGGTCCTCGACGGCGAGTGTGATCCTCCCGCCCTCAGGGGTGTAGCGCTCGGCATTGCTCAAGAGGTTGTGTAAGACTTGCTCGATCCGGTCGGAGTCCAAGTTCAACTTCGGCAGGCCCGCGGGGAGCTCGACCACCAGCTCGATCCCTTCCTCTGCTAGCCTTCCGCGGACCCGCCCGGCCAGCCGCTCGACCAGCCTCCCAAGGTCGGTCGGGCCCCGCTCGAGCCGGAGCTCGCCGGCCTCGGCTAGAGCCAGCTCATGCAAGTCTTCGACCAGCCGGTCGATGAGCTTGGCCTCCTCTTCGAGCTCGGCCAGCTTCTCCGGGGTCGGGGAGAAGACCCCATCCCTGAGGGCCTCCAGCTCGCCCCTGATCACCGTGAGCGGGGTCCGCAACTCATGAGAGATGTCGGCGAGCATCCTCCGGCGGAGTTCCTCTGAGCGCTTGAGGCTCATAGCCATCCGGTTGAAGGCCTCTCCGAGCTGGCCGAACTCATCCTTGGATTTGATCCGGACCTGCCATTCCCGATCGCCGGCGGCGATCCGCTCGGTCGCGGCCGTCAGCTCCTTCAGTGGCGTGGTGAGCTGGCGGAGGAGGACGGCCCCGAGGGCCAGTGCGGCCGCGAGGGCCACGAGCCCGCCGAGCAAGAGGGAGCGGTTGACTGAGCTCAAGAAGCCTCGCTCGATCGGCTCGAGGACCTGGCTCACGACCGGGCCGGAGAGGAGGGCTCCGACCCTCCGCCCTTCCACATTGAGCGGGAGGCCCTCCTGGGCTAGCCCCTTGGGGAGCCGCTGGCCGAGGAGGCGCGGGTCCGGTGCGACCAGGACCCTTTCGTCTGGCCCGAGGAGGATGAGCCTCGGGCGGAGAGCCTGGACCAGCCCTCCGGGGAGAGGGCCCTGGGCGAGGAACTCCCGCACGCCCTCCCAGCCCCCGTGCTCCCGGTAGTAGTCGATCAAGGCGCTCTTTAGGGCCTCGAGGCGGAGGGCCTCGCCACGGATGACATAGAGGCGGAACTGCTCGGCGGTAGAGCGGTGAGCGATCAGGTAGACGGCCAAGATGGCCACCAAGATCACCAAGATGAGTGAGCCGAAGAGCTTAAGCCTGAAGGACATTCAGCCCTCCTTCCGGAAGCGATACCCGATCCCGTGGACCGTCTGGATATAGCGAGGGTTTTCAGGGTCCGGCTCGAGCTTCTTCCGGAGGTTCTTGATGTGGGTATCGACGGTCCGGGCCAGCCCCTCGCTGGGGTAGCGATTGATCGCCTCGAGGAGCTGGAGCCGGTTGAACACCCGCCCGGGGTGACGGGCCAAGGCGACCAAGAGATCGAACTCTGTCGGGGTGAGCTCGACGAGCCGCCCTGCGACTTCAACCTGGCGGGCCTCGAGATCTATCACCAGATCGCCCCGCTCGAGCCGCTGGGGCGGGGCGAGGCCCCCTTCCGCCCGGCGGAGGACCGCTCGGACCCGGGCCACCAGCTCCCTCAGGCTGAAGGGCTTAGTGATATAGTCGTCGGCCCCGAGCTCCAGGCCGGTCACCCGGTCAGCCTCCTCCGCCCGGGCAGTGAGCATGATCAGCGGGACATCGGACTCCTGGCGGATCCGCCGGGCGAGATCGAGCCCGTCGACCTCGGGGAGCATCAGGTCTAGGATCACCAAGGCCGGGCGCTCGCGATAGAACAGCTCCAGCCCGGCCTTGCCGTCATAGGCCGCGAGGACACGATAGCCTGCTCGCTCGAGGTAGGCCCGGACGAGCGTGACGATCCTCTCCTCATCCTCGATGACCAAGATCTTCTTCAGTCCTTCCATGATAAACTCCCTCGAGCGGGAGGGGCGAGGCCCCCTTGACCTAACTTGAGCCTCGCCCCCTGTCCATCCTTTAACTCCCTGCGCGAGGTTACTTCTCCTCGGGCTGGGGTGTGACCTCGGGGAGGGGCAACTGGAACCAGAACCAAGGCCAAGGCTGGCCCTGGGGCCAGACCCAGTAGCCCCGCTTCAACTGGAGCTGAGGCCGGAGCGGGATGGGCATCTCGTAATAACGGTCAGGGTAGCAGCAGCAACAGCAATAGCAGTCGCAGGGGTAGGGCCAATACCAGTAGGGATACCCCGGGAGCTGGGGCCGCGGCGGGGTAGGGCTGACGAGCTTCTTCTCCTTTTCCAATTGGGCCTGAGCCTCTGCCCGAGCCCGGAGCCGGAGCCGCTCCTTCAGCTCCTGGACTACTCCCTTCTTGGTCAGCCTCAGTAACCGCTGGGGCTCAGCTTGGGTTAATCGCTCCTTCAACTCCTTCGCCCGGTTGTCCACCCACTCCTTCATCTCCTTCGCCCACTGGTCCACCCACGCCTCGATCAGCTCCTTCTTCGTCTCTTTGAGCGCCTGCTCCAGCCGCTCGACCGTGACCCCCAGCTTCCCCGCCAGCGCCTCGAGGAAGGTCTCCGATTCGGATTCGGGCACGGCTTCCTCTAAGGTGGTGCTCTCGGTCTGGCTCTGGGTCTGAGTCTGGGTCTGGGACACAAGCACAGGGGCCGGCTCATCGGCCTGGGCCCGGAAGCCCGCTCCTGGGAGCTCGACCAGCAGCGCCAAAAGCAGGGCTGCCACACCCATCAGGGTTATACGCTTGTGCATCATCCCCTCCTTTCGCCATTTATTATACCCGAGATTGTGGAGGAATTGTGGAGCTTTGGTAGGCCAATTGTGGAATCTGCGAAGGCTCGCCACAGACCCCAAGCCGCCCGCAGGGCTTTAATGGCTGGGCTAGGCCGGTCGGCTGGCGCTAGAACCAGGATCTAGATGATGACCTCCTTATGCCGATGGAGGTGGCAGTCGATGTTGATCGCTAGAGGCAATTCGGCGATGTGGGTCGGGAAGTATTCGATCCGGACATCCATGGCCGTGTTGATCCCCCCGAGGCCCTGGGGGCCGATCCCGGTCCGGTTGATCGCCGAAAGCAGCTCCTCTTCTAGCTTGGCGTAGCGCGGATCGGGGTTCCGTTGGCCCATTTTCCGCATCAGGGCCTTCTTCGCCAGGAGGGCCGCCAGCTCCAGGTCTCCACCGATCCCGATTCCCACCACGATCGGGGGACAGGGGTTCGGCCCGGCTTTCTCCACGAACTCCACCACCTCGCGCTTCACCCCCGCGAGGCCCGCGGCGGGGGTGAGCATCTTGACGGTGCTCATGTTCTCGCTCCCTGCCCCCTTGGCTGCCACGATCAGCCTTATTTTATCCCCGGGGACGAGGTCGAAATGGATGATCGCCGGGGTATTGTCAAGGGTATTCTTCCGCTCGAAGAGGGGGTCGGCCACGACCGACTTCCGGAGATAACCCTCTTGATAGGCCTGCCGGACTCCCTCATTGATGGCCCCGCGGATGTCGCCGCGGAGATGAACCTCCTGGCCGATCTCCGCGAAGATCACCGCCATCCCCGTGTCCTGGCACATCGCCAGCCGCTCCTTGGCGGCGATCTCGCGGTTCCGGACGATATCCTCCATTGCCGCTCGCCCGGCCTCCGAGACCTCGGTCGCCAAGGCCCTGCGGAGGCGCTCCATCGTCTCCGGCGGGGTCTCGTAATTGATCTCCAGTAGGGCCTCCTTGACCGGCCCGATCAGCGCGCTCGCCTCCAGTTCCCTCATAGCACCGGCTCCTTTCTATAGCGCTTGATCCCCTCCTCATAGATGTCGCCGCCGTAGATGTCATTAGCGACGATCACCGGGAAGTCCTCCACCTCCAGGCGCTGGATCGCCTCCGGGCCGAGGTCCTCATAGGCGATGGTTTCGGCCCGCTTGATCCGCTGCGCCACCAAGGCTGCGGCCCCACCGGTGGAGATGAAGTAGATGGCCTTATACCTCTTGATCGCCTCGCGGACCTCCTTCCCGCGGTTCCCCTTCCCGATCATCCCTTTCAATCCTCGCTCCAAGAGCTTAGGGGTATAGGGGTCCATCCGGTAGCTCGTCGTCGGCCCGGCTGGGCCGATGGGCATCCCCGGCTTGGCTGGGGCCGGCCCGACATAGTAGATGACCGCCCCTTCGAGTGGGAAGGGCGGCGGCTCGCCCCGCTCGAGGGAATCGATGAGCCTCTTGTGGGCCGCGTCCCGCCCGGTATAAATCTCGCCATTCAGCAGGACCTTATCCCCGATCCTCAGCCGAGCGATGGCCTCCTCACGCAAGGGGGTCCTCAGTCTGATCGCCTCGGGCATAACTAGCGCCTCCTTTCTTCTTCTCATCGTAGGAGGGCATAGGGGAGGGGGCCATGACCTGGGTCATCCCCCAGGCTGACCGGGGCGGCTGGGCCGAGGGTGATCTCGATTATGTTCCATGGGGGCGGGAACGGGGTATAATGGGCCAAATGAAGGCTAAGTCAGCAA
>JAPWVC010000048.1 GCA_028275195.1 Candidatus Acetothermia bacterium | reverse complement strand
GATGCTAATCCTCATCCTATTGGGCCTTTTGCCCATCGCCTCCCCCGCCACCTCCGCCCCAGTTCGGCCGTTCATCGTCGTGATCGATCCCGGCCATGGCGGGAGGGACACCGGCGGGGTCGGCTGGCTGGGGGTCCAAGAGAAGGATATCGTCCTTGCGATCGCCCGGCTGGTCGAGCTGGAGGCATTGGGCGAGCCGGAACTGAAGATCGTCCTCACCCGGCGGGCCGATGTCTATATCCCCCTGGAGGAACGGACAGCCCTGGCTAACCGCCTCGGCGCGGCCCTCTATGTGAGCATCCATACTAATATCCACAGTGATTGGCGGGTCAAGGGGATCGAGACCATCCTTCCCGACACCTGGAAGGGGAAGAATTGGAAGAGCTCTCTTCTCGCCCAGGCCCTCCAAAGGACGATGGTCGCCCGGCTCGGCTCGCCCGACCGCGGGGTGAAGTATCAGCGGCTCTATCTGCGTTGGGCTGAGGTCCCGGCGGCATTAGTCGAGGTCGGCTTCCTCTCCAATCCCGAGGAGGCCCTCAAGCTCCAGAGCTTCGCCTACCAGGACCGGATCGCGAGGGCGATCCTCGAGGGGATCAAGGACTTCCTCGGCCTGCGCTGAGTCAAGCCCCTGATCCCCGAGCTGCTAGAATTCGAGGGGGGTTATGGATAGTCAGTCGCCTGCCCAAGCTGATCCATGAGCATGATGAAGATAATCTATAGCGAGCGGTGCCTGGAGTTCGCCGAGCCGGGCCATCCTGAGAGCCCGGAGCGGGTCCGCCGGGCCGCGGCCTATCTCCGCTTGAGCGGGCGATATGAGTTCCTCGAGCCAGAGCCGGCGAGCGAGCAAGACCTCCTTCTCGTCCACACCCCTCGACTGATCGAGAGCGTGAAAGGCCGGACATTCTTCGACTATGACTCCCCGGCCTATCCCGGGATCTATGACTACGCTCGACTGGCCGTCGGCGGGGCGATCCTGGCCTCTCGTGTCGGAGGCCTCTCTCTGATGCGCCCGCCGGGCCATCATGCGGGAAAGGATTTCCTAGGCGGCTTCTGCTACTTCAATAATATTGCCGTCGCGGTGCGGAAGTCCGGGAAGCGGACACTGATCGTGGACATTGACGGTCACCATGGGAACGGGACCCAAGATATCTTCCTGGGGGACCCCCAGGTCGTCTATATCTCGCTCCACCGCTCGCCTCTCTATCCCGGGACGGGGCTCAGCTCGGTCGGGAACTGCCTGAACTTCCCTCTCCCCGCCCACTGCGGCGATAAGCTCTACCTCGAGGCCCTGGATGAAGCCCTCCATCAGGCCCTCCGCGACTTCAACCCCGAGCAGGTGGCCCTCTCGCTCGGGCTCGATGGCTATCGCGATGACCCTTTGGCCTCGCTCGGGCTCTCCACCTCTGCCTATCGCGAGATCGGCCGGAGGGTCGCCGGGCTCAAGCTCCCGGCCTTCGCCGTCCTCGAAGGGGGCTACCTCCCGGAGCTGCTCGGCCCGAACATCGAGGCCTTCCTCGAGGGACTGGAGGGCTAAGGCAGGAGCTGATTTGCCTCCCCTCCTACTCCCTCGCTAGAGTATTCCCCGAAAGGAGACCTCCCATGGAGATAAAGGGCTGGCTGAGGGCGGCCTTGGAGGGCCTGCGCCGGGCCGGAGCGGAGTATGCCGACGCCCGCTTCCTCGACTGTGCGACCGAGAGCATCACGGTCCGGAATGAGCAGGTCGCGGCCCTCTCGCGGGACCGCGATCGCGGCTTCGGGATCCGGGTCCTCTACCGCGGCTCCTGGGGGTTCGCGGCCTCGGCCGAGCTGGCTGAGCCCGAGGTCGAGGCCATAGCCGAGCGGGCATTGGAGATCGCCAAGGCAAGCCGGCTGACCCAGCGGCGGCCGGTCAGGCTCGACGACTCCCCGCCGTATGTGGACACCTACCGGACCGAGTTTGAGCTCGACCCCTTCATTGTCCCCTTGGATAAGAAGCTGGAACTCCTCTTCTCGGCTTTGAAGGTCCTCCGCCGGGACCCGCGGGTCCGGCTGGCCGAGGGGACGATGCGGTTCTTCAAGACCTACAAGCTCTTCCTGAGCAGCGATGGGGCCGAGATCGCTCAAGAGTTCCTCGAGAGCGGGGCTGGAATCCAAGCGACCGCGATCCAGGACGGCGAGGTCCAGCGCCGTTCTTATCCCAACAGCTTCGGGGGGAACTTCGCCGCCAGGGGCTATGAGTTCGTCGAGTCACTAAAGCTGGTAGAGAATGCCGAGAGGGTGCGAGAGGAGGCCCTGGCCCTCCTCTCAGCCGACCCCTGCCCGGCGGGGAAGACCGACCTGATCCTCGACTCCTCCCAATTAGGGCTCCAGATCCATGAGTCCTGCGGCCACCCGAGCGAGCTTGACCGGGCTTTGGGGATGGAGATCAGCTACGCTGGGGGTAGCTTCCTTACGGTGGATAAGCTGAGGAAGTTCCGCTACGGTTCGAGGCTCGTGAACATCTACGCCGATGCCACACTCCCCGGCTCGATCGGCTCCTTCGGCTACGACGATGAAGGCGTCCGAGCCCAGCGGTTCCCTATCGTCGAGGAAGGGCTCTTCGTCGGCTACCTCACCTCCAGGGAGACCGCGCCCATATTGGGGAAGCGGAGCGGCGGGGCGATGCGAGCCGCGAGCTGGAGCCATATCCCCCTGATCCGGATGGTGAACATCAATCTCGAGCCGGGAGAGGAGGACCTCTCGCTCGAGGACCTCATCGCCGACACAAAGGACGGGATCTTCATGGCGACCAACAAGTCCTGGTCGATCGATGACCTGAGGCTGAACTTCCAGTTCGGCTGCGAGCTCGCCTGGGAGATCAAGCACGGGAAGCGAACCCGGCTCCTGAAGAACCCGCTCTACACCGGGATCACACCTCAATTCTGGGGCTCCTGCGACGCGATCTGTGGGAGGAAGGAGTGGAAGCTCTGGGGGCTCCCCAACTGCGGGAAAGGCGAGCCGCCCCAACTGATGCATGTGGCTCACGGCGCGGCTCCAGCGAGGTTCAGGGGGATCGAGGTAGGCGCGCCTAGGGGGTGAGGAGATGATCGGCAGGGAGAGGATCTTGGAGGGCCTGGAGCGCCTCCTGAAGCGGCTGCCGGGGGAGCAATTCGAGCTGGTCTACACCGGTGGGCGGAGCGACCTCACCCGGTATACCCGCTCGGAGATCCACCAGAATGTCTCGGTGGAGAACATGCGGGTCTACATCCGCGCTGCTCTGGGGAAGCGGCTCGGAGTCGTGACGGTCAACACCCTCGAGGAGGGGCCGCTCCTGCAAGCGGCGAAGCAGGCGGTCGAGCTGGCCCAGCGCCAGCCGGAGAACCCCTATTTCGAGGGCTTCCCCAGCCCAGCGGAATACGAGCCGACCACCACATATTTCGAGGCGACGGCAAAGTTCACCCCCAAGCAGCGGGCAGAGGTGGTGAAGAAGGTCTTCGCGGAGGCGGAGAGGCTGGGGTTCGAGGTCTCCGGGGCCTTCTCGACTAGCACCGGGGAGATCGCGGTCTTGAACTCCAATGGCCTGGAGGCCTACCAGCCCCTGACCGGGGTGGAGATCTCCCTCGTCCCGGTCTCGCAGGAAGGGATGGGCTACGCCGACGCCTTCGCCCACGATGTGGAGAAGATCGATCTCGAGGCCGTGGCGGCCAGGGCCCTCGAGCGCTGCTCTCTCAATAAGGGTCAGCAAGATATTCCTCTCGGGCAATATGATGTGATCCTCGAGCCGGGCTGCCTGGCCGAGGTGATGCGCTGGCTCAATCTGATTGCCTTCCGGGCCCAGGCCTTCATCGAGGGGACGAGCTTCTTGGCCGGAAAGCTCGGGGAACGCGCGATGGGGGAGAACATCACCATCTACGATAGCATCCATGAGCCGGAGGCTCAGGGGCTCCCCTTCGACTTCCAGGGCTGCCCCAAGCGGAAGGTGACCCTCATTGAGCGGGGGATCAACCGTGGAGTGGTCTTTGACCTGATGAGCGCCAGGCAGGCCAAGGCCGAGCCGACCGGCCACGCCGGCCCGCCGGACAGCCCCTACGGCCCGATGCCCTGGAACATCTGCATGGAGGCCGGGGATTCCTCGCTGGAGGAGATGGTCGCCTCCTGCGAGAAGGGGCTGCTCGTGACCCGGTTTCACTACCTGAACGGCTTTCTCGACCCCAAGAGGGCCATGATGACCGGGATGACCAGATACGGGACCTTCCTGGTCGAGGAAGGGAAGATCAAGCACGCGGTGAAGAACCTCCGCTGGACCGAGTCGATGCTCCGGGCCTTCTCCAATGTCCGGGCTATCTCGCGCAAGCGGGAGGTTTTCTCCTACGGCGGCGCGGCGGGCTTCGCTATCGCGCCCGCGGTCTACATTGAGGGCTTCACCTTCACCGGGGTCCAGGAGGAAGGGGCGGTCGGTCAGTAACGGTTGACCTTTGGTGCCACCGGCCTTGGCTTAGCTAGCCGCGGAGCTGGCCAGCACCTTCGCGCGGTAGACCGGAGTGCACCAGTGACGATAGCGCGGCTCCTGGCCCCGGACGACCGCTTGATAGAGGCGCCGGAGCTCTTTGGAGATCGGCCCGATCTTCCCCTCCCCGATCGGGCGATGGTCGACCTCGATGAGAGGAACAATTCCGACGGCCGTCCCGCAGAGGAAGGCCTCATCTGCCGCATACAGCTCTGAGCGGTCAAGCTCCCGCTCCACAGTCTCGAGCCCCAGGTCGCGGGCCAGCTCGATGACCGTGGCTCGCGTGATCCCTTCAAGGATATCAGCGGTGACGGGCGGGGTGAGGAGCCGGCCCTCCCGGACTAAGAAGAGATTGGCCGCGCTCCCCTCGGAGAGGTGGCCGTCCTCCTTGAGCATCAGGGCATCGTCGAAGCCTTGGAGGTGGGCCTCGGTCTTGGCGAGGGCGGAGTTGACATAGGCCCCGATGATCTTGTTCCTCGGGGGGATGGCATTATCGCTCAGCCTCCGCCAGGAGGAGACCATCACCCTCGCCCCGCCGGGCCGGTCGATATATTCCCCGAAGGGGACCGCGAAGATCGCGCACTCACTCTCCAGGTCGTGGAGCCGGACCCCGATCACCTCGCTCGACTTGTAAGCCAAGGGGCGGATGTAAGCGTCCTCCTGGAAGCCCTCCTTGCGCAAGAGCTCGACAGTGATCTCGCAAAGCTGCTCCACACTATAGGGCAGCTCGATCAGCAGGAGCCGACAGTTCCGGAGGAACCGCTGGAAGTGCTCCCTCATCCGGAAGATGTAGAGCTGCTCCTCCTCGGCATTCCAGTAAGCCCGGATCCCCTCGAAGACCCCGGTCCCGTAGTTGAAGGTCGAGGTCATGATGCTGACCTTGGCCTCCTCGATCGGGACGATCTCCCCGCGGAAGAAGGCATAGCGGTTGGCTTTGGAGACCCCCACTTTGACCTCCTCGAATAGTCCCGTCTAGCCGGTTAAGCCCACCGGACCGAATTTTATAACGCGAGCCCCGGCCTGTGCAATGCGATGGCTGAAACCCCTCTACGGAGGCGAGCTTATGTCGCCTCTTGACCCGGATCTCCCCTTGAGCTGACCTGGGTCATAGGGCCTGCCCGGCCATAAGGCTAGACTGAGCCCGAGGAGGAGCGATGCATGAGATCGAGCTGACCGGGGATGTCCTGGCCGCCCAGGAGCGCCTTGCCGCGGAGGTCCGGGCGAAACTGGCGCAGTATGGGATCCGGGCCTTCAATGTCATGGGAGCGATCGGCTCGGGGAAGACCCTCCTCATTGAGAGGATCGTCGAGCGGCTGAAAGATCGGATCAGGTTCGGGGCGATCGCCGGGGATGTGGCCGGATCCGACGACTACGAGAGGTTTATCAGGCTCGGAATTCCCGCGGTCAACCTCAATACCGAAACCGAATGCCACCTCGACGCCCACCTCGTCGAGCACGCCTTGGAGGGGCTCCCCCTGGAGGAGATCGAGGTCCTGTTCATTGAGAATGTGGGGAATCTCGTCTGCCCCGCCGACTTCCCCCTAGGGGTCGAACGGAACATCGTCGTCATCTCCGTGACCGAGGGGGACGATATGGTCCGGAAGCACCCGAAGATCTTCGCCCAGACCGACCTTGTGGTCTTAAATAAGCTCGATCTGGCCGAGCTGGTCGAGGTCGACCCCCAGCGGATCGTGGCCGATTACAAGCGGCTCAATCCCCACGGGACGATCATCTTGACCGACGCCAAGCACGGTCGAGGGATTCCAGAGGTCATCGCCGCCCTCGGGCTCGAGCGATAACCGAGAAGGAACGAAGGGAGGGGAGGCTCGCTCCCCTCCCTTCCTTGCCTTACGCTCGAGTCCGGCCTTTTATTCCGAGCTCATTACTTCAAGGGGTAGAAGTCCTGCCAGGACTCGGCGTTCCCCCGGACCTCGTGGTCGGTGAAGAGCAAGGGATGGTAGTCGTTCGCCAGCCACAGCGGGAGCTGATCTCCGAAGTGCTTCGTCCCGGGGACGCCGCTCTCCCCGCCGGGGATCACATTGAAGGCTCGGATCCCCTCGGGCCTCACCTCTGCTACATATCGGCGAGAGGGGCCGTGGCTGAAGATGAACTCTCCGGGCTCATCGGCCCGGACATCGAATCCGGCGACATCGACGGTCTCCCGTGAGCCGTCCGTGGGGACCGGCGGGGCGGTGAACGGCGGCAGGATGTGCGGGAAGGCCGCGCGATGGAGCTTGCCCCAGCGGTAGTCCTCTAAGTTCGTGGAGCGGTTGAAGGCCGGAGCGAAGGTCTCACCGGCCAGGAGGTCCAGGGCCTCCTTCAGGCCCTCCAGGATCAGGAGGTCCCGATTCTGCTCAGGGGTGAATCCCACCTCGGGGGTGAGGAAGAAGGAGAGGCCACTCTTCCCGAACCCCTGCCCCGAAGCGAAGCTGTCCAAGAGGTTGAGGAGGGCCTTCACGGCGAACTGGGTCGAGGGCTTGGGGAGCGCAGGCGAGACAGACTCCAGCGTGGCATCGATCGTCTTCCGGACGAACCGGCTCATCCAGAGGTTAAAGATCGTCGTGGCCACGCTATCGCGGATCTCTGCCTCCGTCGGCGGAGCGAGCGCACCGGCCTCATCCTCATAGTCGAAGCCCTCCGCGATCCCCGTAGGGGTGTTATAGCTCCAGCCACGGAGGAGGGCAATGGCCTCTCCGATTTTAGGGTCCTGAGCGAGGCGAGCCAGCCTCTCGGGCGCACCGGCTTCCTGAGCCGCCTCATATGCCCGGAGGATGTAAGGCGCAAGCCGCCGCCCCTCGAGCTGGAGCACATCGCCTTGGAAGCGCTTCAGGTCCTCGAGCGAGAGCTTCCTCCCCAGGGATGTGCGGATCAGCTCGGTGAGCCTCCCCGCGCGGAAGCCCAGGTCATAAGTATAGTTCAAGTAGAAGATCCCGCCGCTCGGGCGGAGCTGGTTGAGGGGGTTATTATCGAGGGTATTCCCGATGGGATCATTGTTGGCGTTGACGATGAACCCCGCCGGGGGATTGACGATCTGGGGCATCTCCTCGAAGGGGAGGACCTTGTAGGGTGTGGCCTGATCCTTTGGGGGATTTGGCTCGGGGAGCCACTGGTGCCGATAGGCTCCGGTCCCATCCCGGATAAACCATGGCGGGATCGCCCCGTCGACTATCCCCTGCTCTAGGTCCTCTCGCAGGGGGAGCTCGCCACTGGTGAAGTAGGCGATGTTCCCCTCGACATCGGCGTAGGCCCAGTTCTGCGAGCCGAAGTCGAAGTATCTCAGCCCCTCCTTGAACTCCTCGAGGCTCCCGGCCCGATTCCAGATCCGGAAGGTCTCGAGCTCCCTCGTGGCATAGAAGCCGGTGTATTGGACCGCGAGGGCCGTCCCGCTCGCCAAGTCCAGGTTGATGATCGGCCCATGGCGGGGGACGACCAAGGTCGCCTGGGGGACCCCGGCCTCGGGCGGGACGGGGACGAGATTATCGAGCTGGCCGTCCCCGACCAAGTTCATCTTGAAGGTCTCGGGGACCACCTCCACCGGCTCGAGCTGGCCGCGGAAGTAGGTGAAAAGCCTCCCGCCTTGCTCGATGATCTTCTCCTGGAAGGTGTCAGTCACATCCATGGGGTTTGAAGTAGCGGCCCAGACGATCCGCTCGTTATGGCCCAAGATGACCAGTGGAATCCCGGGGAAGCCGACTCCGATGACATGGAAGCCCCCTTCCACGCGCTGGTCGATCTCATACCAGACCGCGGGGGTGCTCAGGTCCAGATGGGGGTCACTGGCCAGTAGGGGGAAGCCGCCGGTCGTATTCGCCCCGGAGATGACGAACCAGTTGCTCCCATACCTCCGATTCAGGATCGGCCTGAAGAATTCAAGCCCCTTGACCCGCTCGTAGTAGTCCGCGGCGAGGGCCAAGCTCCTAGGGTCGAGGAAGGCCAGGGAGCTCGCTAGCTCCGCTTCGCTCATCTGATCCCCCGGCCCGGCTCCTAAGCCGAGCTGGGCCGCTCCTCGTCCCTCCCCTAGGGCGTCAGGGACCGCAGCCGCCGGATCGGCAGGGGCGCTCCGGAAGAGGTCCTCATGGAAGAGAGCGTTCGCGACCAGCCCGCCGAAGGCGGTCTTATAAGCGAGGAAGATCAGGGTATTCTCGACATCGAGGTCGAAGGATAGCTGGAAGCAGATGGCCTTCCCGATCACCAGGCTATCCAGGGGGGTCCAGGGCTCGACCTTCGAGATCTCCAGGGCCGCATACTCCGGGGGGAGCCTCCCCGCCGCGGTCGCCCTCTCGATGTAGTAATTGACCCCATCGGCATAGGCCTGGAGTTCAGCTATGGCTTCCGGGGAGAGGGCCGCAAGAGAGAGCTCCGCCGCCCGGCGCAGGCCCAGGGTCCTCAAAATGACATCGCTCTTTAAGGCCCCTTGGCCCAGGAGCTCCGCCAGGGTCCCGCTCGCTTGCCGCCGCGTCACATCCATCTGGAAGAGCCGATCCCGGGCATGGAGATAGCCGGTAACGAAATAGAGGTCATGGACGGTCCGGGCATAAATGTGAGGGATGCCGAAGGGATCGGTGAGCACTTCCACATGGCTCTCCAAGCCCTTGATCACCTCCGGGGTGGTCAGGACCGGCCGCTCGCCCCAGGCAGCCTGGGG
>JAPWVC010000098.1 GCA_028275195.1 Candidatus Acetothermia bacterium | reverse complement strand
TAAGACTTAGGTGAACTTCCTCAAGGCTAGGTCCGCTAGAAAGGCCCCGAGGGCCAAGATCAGCGCGAAGGTCCATATCTCCTGATACTTGTAGACCGGCCTCCCGCGGAAGAACTCCTCCGGGAGGTGAGCCCCACTCCCGGGCTCAAGGAGAACCCCTCCGGTCGTGGCGACGATCTCCTCGAGGAGGAGCTCATCGACCCCGATCCGGCGATACTCCTCGGGGTAGGGGATGGTGAGCGGCCCCATCTTGGCCGCGACCTGGCGGCCCTCCCGCTCCGCGCTCAGGCTGAGCAGGTATGACCCGGGCTTAAGGCCGCTTATTTCGGCACGGTAGAGCCCGGGCCCGAGCTGTTTCAATTCGAACTCCCTTTTTATCTCGCCTGTGAGCTGGCCCCGGACCTCCAGGAGGTCGGCCCACCGCCCGCCTGAGCTGATCTCCGCGGTCAAATTGAGCACTGATCCAGAGGCCTCGGCCTTGAGGGCGATCCCCTCACCCTCCGGGCGGCCGTAGGTCTGCCGGACCAGGGAGGAGAAGAGGCGGGGGAGGCCCTCCCACTCCGCCCAGGCCGAGGACCACCGCCCCTCAAGGTCAGTGTTGAGGACCCCGACCCTTCCCAGCCCGAGCCGCCAGAAGCTCAAGAGGGGGTCCCCCTGCCCCGAGAGGAGGGCTACCTCGCTCGCCTCCTTAGGGTAGGTGACGACATACCCCTCGAGTGGCGGGAGGCCCGCGAACTCCTCCAGCTCCAGGAGATGAGCATAGGGCCCGGGGACCACCTCGATCTCGCCGGTGAGCCACCTCTGGCGGGCCATCCGCTCCACCTCCTTGAGGGTCAGGCGGGGGAGGTCTTGAGGGTCCTTCACTTGATAGAGCTGGCCACCGGTCGCATCGGTCAACCCTCGCAGGAAGGCCACATCGGCATCCTCGCCGATAGCGATCGCCGAGACGGTGATCTTGGCCTCCTTGATCTGCTCCAGGAGCTGGGGGAACTCTTGCTCATGGAGGAGGGCTTTCCCGTCGGAGAAGACCAGGATGTGCTTCAGCTTGGCCTCGACGGCGCTCAATCTTTGAAAGGCCTCCGCAAGGGCCGGGAAGAGGTCCGTCCCCCCATTGGCCTGGAGGGCCCCGATCTGGCGATACATCGGCTCCTTATCTTCGGCCGGCTGGATGGGGACAATCCAGTGGAACAGCGTGTCGAAGGCGAGGAGCCCGATCAGGTCCCGCCGGTCCAGGAGCTCCACGCTCGCCCCGGCCGCCTCCTTTAAGGCCTGGATCTTCTTCCCGATCATGCTCGAGGAGCGGTCGAGGACGAAGACGACCGCCAGGGAGGGGGCCTGGCTCGGCTCACGCCCCTCATAAGAGACGGGGAGGAGCCGCTCCAGCTCGGTCCGCCGAAGGCCCGTGACTGCCCGCTGGCCCTGGATCACGAGCAGGCCGCCTCCCCCCTCGACATACCGCTCAAGGACCGAGACGGCCTGTTCATCCAGCCTCGCCAGCTTCAGATTATCCAGGATCACCAAGCGATAGGGTGAGAGCTCCGCCAGGCCCCAGGAGAAGCGAGCAAGCGAGCTATGGAGGTAAGGATACCCCGCGGCCTGGAGGAGCCCCCCGACCGCTCCTTGGCCTTCCTCTGTGAGCCAGAGGACCTGGGGTCCGCCGCGGACGAGAGTGCTGGCCTCCGCGGAGTTGTTCTCCAAGATCGCATCCCCCTCGGAAAGGATGTGGGCCCGATACCGGTGGAAACCGGGCTCATGGAGCATTGTGCTCTTGGCCAGCTCATTGAGCCCTGGCGCGAGCTCGAGCTCCTGGGCCTCGAGGAGCTGGCCATCGCAATAGAGGAGAAGCCGGGCGGTCGTGGCCTGGGTAGCCCCGACCTTGAGCTTGAGGGGGAACTCCATTTCCGGTGAGACCTCCTCGGGGAGGGATAGCTCGCTCAGCCAAACCTCACCGCCTTGAGGGTTAAGGGGGAGGGCCGCGATCCGGACCCCCTCCCTTCGGGCCCGGGCGAGGGTCAAGCGAAGCGCATCGCGCCCACCGGTGATGAGCCCGTCACTGAGGAGGATGATCCCTCTTTCTCCCTCCTTCGGGAAGCTATCCAATGCCAGGGCGAGCGCGGCCGCGAGGTCTGTCCCCTCCCGCGGGACGACCGTCGAGGTATTCCCTAAATCTAGCTGGGGCTTAAAGCCCTGGTCGACCGCCGCTTCTGCGCCGAAGAGGATTAACCCATAGTGAACTCCCTCCCGCCGCGCCATGAGGGGGGCTATCATCCCCAAGAGCTCCTCTTGCGATTGGGAGATGCTCCCGGAGAGGTCGAGGGCGAAGTAGATATAGCTCTCGCGGACCCGGAGCCCGAGCCGCGGCTCGGCCAGGGCGAGCAGGAGGAGGAAGAGCGCGGCCAAGCGCAGGAGGGCCGGCCAATTCAGGCCTTTCCTGATGAGCCTGAAGATGAGCGGGAGGAGCACGATGAGCCCGAGGAGCGCAAGCGGCTGAGCAAACCGGATCACCATCTCGATCTTGGCCTCCTCCGGCCCTGGCCCCGACGCCGGGCCCGAGCTTGGTTCAAGCCTGGGCTTGAGCTTGAGCTCGGGCTCTTTCCCCGAGGCCGAAGCCCGAGCCTGGGCCAGACTAGCCCTTCATAGCCATAGCTCAGGGCCTCGAGGACCAAGAAGATGAGCCCGCCGAGGGCAAAGCCGGCCCAGACCGGCCGGGCCCAGGTGGTAACCCTAGCTTCAGCTCCGGCTTCAGCCCCAGCTTCAGCCGCCTTTAGCGCCATAGCCGTGGTCGAGCCCTCGCCCGGGCTTAGGCCCGCCTCTGCGCTCTCGCTCTCGGCGAGATTGACCGCCAAGAGGCGCTGGCGCTTATAGCTCGAGCCCGTCAGTCCCTCCTCCTCCAGGCGGTAGAGGCCGGGGAGCGTAGCGCTCATGCTCGCCTTCGCCTGCTCGCTCAGCCGGCCCGGGTTGAGGCTGGGGCTAGGCTCATAGCTTCTCCCTACTGGCTCAGTGGCCAAGGCCCATTCCCCGGCCGGGAGGGGGTCCCCGACCTCTTCTTCGAGCTCGAGAGCGAGGTCGAGCCCCTTCTCCAGCGAGATAGGGGACTCGAGGAGCCAGGCGAGGAGGTTCCTCATCAAGATCGGGAAGTCGACCGTCAGGCCGAGATTAGACCAGCGGAGATCGAAGCCGAAGTAGCAGATCTTCCTCTCTTGCTCTTGCTTGAGGTAGAGCAAGGGGAGATCACCGGCGCGGAGGAGGGCCTGGCCGCCCGGCGGGAGGATCGCCCGCACAGCCCGGAGGATGATGAGATTGGCCGGCTCGACCCCCTCGAGGAGGGGATGATCCTCCGCCTCGATTTCGATCGTTGGCGGGAGCTCCTCCACCCCGAGGAGCCTAACGCGCGGTGGGAAGGCGGCCTTCACCAGGAGGAGGTTCCCTTCCAACTCGGGAGGGACCTCAACCCCGTTCGCGACGATCAGATCGAAGCTGCCCTCCCTCGAGTCACGGGTGATGGTGAAATCCCCGAGCGCGAGGAGGGCTCCGCGGAGGAAGCGGTCCTCCTCCCCCAGCCAGAGCACCTTCCCGGTGCTGGTCAGGCTAGCGAAGTAGCGCCGGTCGTCCCAGGGGAAGTCGTCCCCGGCCTGAGGCTCGAGCGCGGCGATCGCGTAGCTTGGGAGCGGCCGGGCGAAGGAGAAGGCCAGGGCGCGGTCCTCGTCCGGCGCGAGCTCGAGCTCGCGGGAAAGGAGCAACTCCCCGTCAGCGGCGATGGTGAGGATGGCCCGCTCCTCGCGGGCCGAGTAATTTCTAGCCCGGACGAAGACCCCGTAACCCGCGGCCGGGTCCGGCTCCGCGCGGATGGAGAAGGCCAAGAGCCCCAGGTTCCGGACTCCTACCTCTCTGTCGATCAACTCGATCTCGAGCGGGAGCCCCTCCCGAAGGCCGGCAGGCTCATGGTCAGTGAGGTAGACGATCCGCTGGAATTGGGCGAGCGGGGCCTGGCTCTCCAGGAGGGCGAGGAGCTCCTCAAGCTCGGCTTCCCCCTCCAGGGTCGGCTCCGAGCCGCGCACTGCCGCCTCAGCCAGCCGCTTATCGCTCGTGAGCGGGACCAGCAAGCGCGGATGGCGCTGGGCCTGGATCACCGTCACCTCCCCGCTCGCGGCTGAGAGGAGCCCGGCCGCCCGCTCGACTGCCAGCTCGTAGCGGCTCTTCCCTCCCTGGACCGCTTGCATGCTCGCGCTCCCGTCGAGGATGAGGGCCAGCCGGCCGGGGGTCCCGGCGGTAGGAGAGGCTGGGCCGGCGAGGGCCAAGACCAGGCAAGCGAGGGCCAAAAGCTGGAACAGGAGGTTCAGGACCGAGTGACGGGCGAGCCGCCAGGCCCGTCGTTCTTGCCGCTCCATCTCCTCCCAGAGGAAGAGGGCCGAGACGGGATAGGGCCGGGCTCGGCGCCGGAGGAAGTAGAGGAGGATAACCCCCCCAGCGAGGGCGAAGAGGTAGAAGGCCCAAGGGCTGGCGAAGCTCATCGGACCACCTCCCGTGCGCCGAGCAGCTCGAAGATCACGGTCTCAAGCGGCGTAGTGATCGGCAGCCGGAGGTAGTCGATCTTATTAGCTAGACAGAAGGCCTCGAGCCGCCCAAGATAGGCCTGGAGCCGCTGCTGGTAGAGCTCGATCGCTGGCCCCGAGAGCTCCAATTCGAGGCCCCTCCCAGTCTCGGCGTCGACGAGCCGGACCGCCCCCTCAGGTGGGGGATCGAGGTCCGCGCTCGCCAGTGGCTGGAGGAGGAGGACCCGGAAGTTCCGGCTGAGGAGGTGGCCCAAGCCGCGTTCGTAGCCTCCGGGTGCGAGCATATCGCTGATCAAGACCGCTAGCCCGGCCTGGCGGCGCTGGGCGACGAACCCCTCCAGGGCCTTGTTCAGGTCGGTC
>JAPWVC010000092.1 GCA_028275195.1 Candidatus Acetothermia bacterium | reverse complement strand
CCGCCCTCCGGGCCGGAGCCCCTCAAGGTAGCGGAAGAGGCGGAAGATCTGTTGCGGGCCAGAGCGGGGCGGGAGGCCCCCTTCAATCCCCCCGGAGAAGGGGTAAGCCCCGACTCGGTCCAGCTCCTTCAGCCCGATGTAGCCGAGCGCGGCGGCCAGCCTCAGGCTGTAGAGGAATTTCCCTCCCACACCCATCGAGCCGCTCTTGTCCAGAAGGAGGTAGATCGGCATGTCCTCCTCGCGGGTGAAGACCTTGATCAGGAGGCGGTCGAGCCGGCCGTAGACCTTCCAGTCAACATAGCGGAAGTCGTCCCCCGGGGTGTAGCGCTTGTAGTCGGCGAACTCCAGGCTCATCCCCGCCTTGGGGGAGTGGTGGATCCCTCCAGGCCGGCCGCGCGTCCGGGGCCGCACCGCCAGGGCCAGGCGGAGCCGCTCCAGTCTCCTCAGGAAATACTCATCTAAGAGCATTTATATCGACCTTCTTCCAGACCTCCGCGAGGACCTCCTCCGGGGTGATCCCGGCCGCCTCGCCCTTGAAGTTGAGGATGATCCGGTGGTTGAGGCTGGGGTAGAAGACGGCCTGGAGGTCCTCGAGCCGGACATTCACCTCTCCGGAGAGGAAGGCATGGGCCTTCGCACCGGAGATGAGACTGAGCCCGGCCCGCGGGCTCGCGCCATACTCCACATACTCCCGGACTGCCGTGGGTGCGAGCTCGGAGTCGGGATGGGTGGCGTGGACGAGGGCGCTGGCATAGCGATAGAGCTGGGAAGGGACGGGGAAGGCGGCCACGAGCTCCCTTGCGGCCAGGACCTCCTCTCGGGAGAGGACCTGCCTCGGGGAATAGGGGGCTTGAGCGGTGTTCCGGACGATGATCTCTTCCAGCTCGTCGAGCCCGGGATTGCTCAACTTGACTTTGAAGAAGAACCGGTCGACCTGGGCCTCGGGGAGGGGGTAGGTCCCTTCCATCTCGATCGGATTCTCTGTCGCCAGGACGATGAATGGCTCTTCCAACTGATAGGTCTCGTTCCCCACGGTGACGGACCGCTCCTGCATCGCCTCCAGGAGCGCGGACTGGGTCTTCGGCGTGGCCCGGTTGATCTCATCGGCCAGGACGAGATGGGCGAAGATCGGGCCGGGCGAGAACTCGAAGTGCCGCCTCCCCGCCTCATCCTCCATCAGCAGGAGCGTCCCGGTGATGTCCGCGGGCATGAGGTCCGGGGTGAATTGGATCCGCGAGAACTCGAGCCCCAAAGCCCGGGCAAGGGTCCGGACCAGGAGGGTCTTCCCCAGCCCGGGGACCCCTTCTAAGAGGACATGGCCCTGGCAGAGGAGGCAGATGAGGACCTGCTCGATCACCTCGCGGTGGCCCACGATCACTTTCCCGAGCTCCCCCCTCAGGGCCTTGAACTTCTCCTGGGCCTCCTGCAGGGCCTCTTCTGTGATCATCTCCCCTCCGTCGTGATGATGAGGAAATACCGCTGGACCACCCCTTGGGCCTCGGGCGGGATCGCCCGCTCTTCGAGGACGGCCTGGACCCTCTGGAAGTCTAGCCGGAGATGGGGCTCCCCCTCCTCCAGGCCCCCCGGCTCGAACGGCGTCCCGCGCGTGATCAGCCGCTCGATCTCCCCTGTCTCGCCCAGCTCCCCGGAGATGTAGAACTCCCGGGCCGGGGCAGGCCAGCTTAGGGGGGAAGAGGCCGAACTCCCGGTCGGCCACTCCCCGGGCGTGGTCCCGGCCTCCTCTCCTCCGGGCGCACCCTCCGCGGAGGTGGAAGAGGGGCCTTCGCCCGCGCCCGAACTGAGGCCGCTCTCTTGGGGAGGGCCCTGCCCTTCCCCTTCTCTTCCTGGGGCTCTTTGGGCGAGGCCGGGCTGCTCCGGCCCTTCCAAGCGCCTCCGGGCCTCCGCCAGCCGCTCGACGAGGGCCTCCGCCAGGGCGAGCTCGCGCCACAGGCCTTCCTCGGTTCGACCCGCCCCTGCCCCCTCAGGGGCCCGGCCGAGGAGGGCGAGGAGCTCCTTCAAGGCCCCTCCCTTGAGCCGGCTCGCGAGCCGGGCCAGTTCCTCCAGGGCGGCATGCCAGGAGGCCTCGCTCTCGGGCGTCGGGGCCGGCTGGCCCTCCCCTCCCCGAGCAGAGAGGGCCTGAGCCAATCGGGCCGCTAACTCGCCCTGGAGGGCCGGCTCGGCCTCGGGCCCCCAAATCTCCTCCTCGAGGGCCTCCAGCCTCTCCTGGAGAGAGCCCTTCCGGGCCGGCCGCCTAATCGAGGCCGGTGCCCCCAGCTCCAGCTCAGCCTCGAGCGCCCGAAGCTCCTCCTCGAGGGCCTTAAGCCGGCCCTGGGGCTCAAGCTCCGCTCTCTTCTCCCTTGCTAAGGGGAAGAGCGGGGAAATGGGCCGGCCTGCCCAGCCGAGGAAGAGCACGAGCAAGAGGAGTCCGGCCGGGAGGAGAAAGCCCCTCTTTCTGATAGGGAAGGCCCTCGCCAGTGCCGGCTCGAGCTGAGCGGGGAGCCGGGCGGAAATGAGGGGGATGAATTCGGCCCGCCCGCGGCCACGATATAGCTCATATAGCGAGGAGAGCCGCTCGTGGAGGCCGAGCCGGCGGTCGACCCGGAAGAGAAGCTCGGCCAGCTCGAGCCGGCCAAAATAGCCGTAGAGGAAGCCCCCGAGCCCACAGGCCGCGGCAAAGGCGGCGAGCCAAGGGGCCTGAGCTTGGAGCTGGAGCCCGCCGACCGGCCCGAAGAGCCGCAGGAGCAGGAGTTGATACCCGAGGATGAGCCCTAACGCGAAGCTGAGAGGGAGCCGAGCCCGCTCGAGCCCCCGGACCAGTCTGGCCCGCCTCTCCAGCCCCAGGATGAGCCGCTGGAACCCCTCTAACTCCAAGATCTGAGCCTCCTTCGGGCCAAAAGGAGCGAAGCCCCGCCCAAGGCCGCGAGCAGCAGTGGCCCACTGAGAGATTCTACAGGGTAGGCCCCGCCCTCTAAAAGGAGAGAGAGGTTGAAGAGTGGGCTCACTGGCGGCCAGAGGATGGTCCCGCCGAGGTAGGCGAGCAGGCCTAGATACTTGAGCTGGAATTGGAGCGATTCGGAACGGATGGTCCCGAGGAGGAGGCCCCCGACCGCCAGGACGAGGCCGTAACTGAAGAGGTAGGCCCCACTCGAGAGGGCCGCGAACGGGGAGGGATGGACGAGGAGCTCGAAGATCAGGAAGAAGGGGGCTAGGACGGAGAGGCCCGAGGCGAGCTGGAGGACCAGCCGGCCGAGATACCCCCGAAGATCGGCGCGGAGCTGGCTCCGCCAGCGCTCGCTCCTCTGGCCGATCGTCAAGGCGAAGACCCCGAAGGCGGCCACCAGGGCCCCGGCGAAGAAGGGCGCGGGGGCCCAGCTCGAGCCGAGGAGCTCGCCGATCCGGCGCGGCTGGGGGAGGACCAGGACCGTGATCGCCCCGACGAAGGCCGCTAGGCTAGGGTAGAGGGCCCAATCGGACCGGTTGAACAAGATCGGCTCCGGGCCCCCGGCCTGAGGGCGCGGGGCGAGCCGCAACCGTTCGAGCCTCGGCTTCGGCCTCGGAGATCGCGCCTCCATCAGTTCAGTGGTCCTCCTCGATCAGGGCTAGCCGGAGGATGCTCCGCTCCTCCAGCCCGGTTTGGGAGAACTCCGGCGGGGCCGCCCAGTTGCAGAGAAGCCCCCACTCGCCGCGGAGCTCTCCTCGGGCAAGCTCGGTGAGCGGTCCGAGGGCCGAGGCGGCCGGCCCCCCCTTCATTGCCGGTAGAGTGAGCTCCGGCCCGAGCTCCCATTCCCTGGCCTCGCCCGGATTGAGATTCCCCGGTCCGGCGCTAAAGCTGAAGGATCTTCCCGCGGCGGAGAGCAAGCGGCAGTCCTGGAGGGGATAAGGGCTCTTGTTCTCGGCCCGAGCCCGCCCCTCCCCGACGCTGAGCCGGGCAAGGTCTCCGGAGAATCGCTCGAGGAAGAACGAACGGGCCTGCCAGTTCGCGAGCCGGAAGGAGGTGGTTATCCCCCCGCGGCCCTGGAGATGATAGGTGACATCGTAGAGGTGCTCACCGCGCTCATCGGGGAGCACCTGACGGAGAAAGCCGTCGCCCTCGACCTGGAGCGCCATTGCCCTCCCGGCCTTGGCGAAGGTGCGCTCTACGAGGGCAAGCCAGGAGGAGTGGAGGGTCACCTCCCCAAGGTCGTGGCTCAGGCCTAGCTCCAGCTCGAGGACTGGCCGGACGAACTCCGGCCGGTCCAGATACCCGAAGGTGAGGGCCGCTACCCCAGCCACCCAGAGGAGAGGGAGCGGGCGGGCCCACGGCCGTCGCGCGGCCAGCCAGCTTGAGAGGGCTAATCCCACCACAAAGAGGGAGTAGAGCCCGATGAGGGCCAGCTTCGAAGGGAATGGGAGCGGCATCTGCCCGAGCATCTCCGCGCCGAGGCCGAGCCGCCTAGCTGCTTCTTCATCATCTCCGCCCTGCCCCCTTCCCTGCTGCCGCTCCTTCCTCAGGGCCTCCCAGAGCCCGGTCTCCTCCAGCCCCGGGCCTAGGCCAGCTAGGGGATTGACCGCCACGAAGAGGACCCGGCCTCGCCCCCGTGGCCCGGCGATCAGCAAGGCTGTCCCCTGCGAATCGCGGTAGAGGACCTCTCCCTGGGGCTTGGGCTCGCCGAGGACAACCGGCCTTCCCGCGGCCTCGCCGAACCCTGTAGGGTTAAATGGGATGAGCTCCCTCAGGCGGGGCGAGTCCTGGAGATACCAGTTATCCCCCCCGAGGACGACCAGCTCGCCGCCCCGATCGACCCAGCGGATGAGGGCCTCCCACTGGGCAGGCGCGATCTCCTCCGGGTCGAGCCGCCCGAGGTAGAGCCTCCCCGCCCCGAGGAGCCCGGCCCAGGAGGAAGGGAGACCCTCCGGCTCGAGCGGGAGGGGCCTCTCTCCCGTCGGGAGCACCAGAGGGAAGGGCTCGCCCTTCCCGACCAGGGCCAGTGTGAGGGGCTCCTCCGCGGCCCGCTCCTTCAAGGCAATCTCCCGGGAGAAGAGGGTCTCTCCCCCAGGGTCGGCCAAGACCGCGACCTGGAGGGGATAGATGTAGCCTCGAACGAGGTAGTGAAGCTCGAACCGCTTCTTCCCCTTCCCTGGGAGGGCGAAGGGGAGGACCATCTTTTCCTCGACGGTCCCCCGCCAA
>JAPWVC010000044.1 GCA_028275195.1 Candidatus Acetothermia bacterium | reverse complement strand
AGACCCTCGCGACGCCGAAGACTAAAGTAAAGCCGATCGAGATCAGCGCATAGAGTGCGCTGATCAAGAGCGAGGAGACCAGGATCTGGCCCATCTACCCCAGCCAAGGCGGCGGGAGATAGGGCGAGGTTCGATACTGTGGCGGGTAGATCACCTCCCGCTTCCCCCGGCCCCCGACATCAGCCTGCCACTGGACCCACTTGGGGACCACATATTCGTCCCCATATTTCATGTCATGGGGATAGGGCGAATCGAGGCCGTTGAAGACCAGCCTCCCCACCGTCCCGACATAGTCGGTCTTCTCCAGCTCGGCGACCAAGAGGTCCGGGTCGTCGGCCCGCCCGGCTCGCTCGATGGCCTCCTTCAGGATGTGGAGGGCATCGTAGGTGGCGTAGGCGGTGTAGAGCGGCCTGACCGGCCGGACTCGATAGGTCTGGATGTAGCTCTGGTAGAATGGCAGGGTCTTTTCGGTGACGGCCGTCGCCTCGGTGGCGGCATCGGCGTAGACATGGCTCACGACCCGCCCCTTGGTGTCGGCCCAATACTCATAGGCCTGGCCGGAGACATTGATCCCGAAGACCCGGATCGGGCACTTCGTGAGATACCAGAGGTTGACGAAGTTGATCCCGTCGTTATAGGCGAAGGCCACGAGCATCGCCTCAGCCCCGGCATCCTTAAGCTGGGTGAGCATCGGCCCGAAGTCCCGTTGCTCCAGGGGGAAGAAGACGGTGGTGACCGAGAGGCCTAACTGGGGCAGCCGCTCCTCGAGGAAGCCTTGCATGTCTCTCCCCCAGATCCCCTCCTCCAGGAGGAGCCCGACTTTCTTCAGTCCCAGCTCATCCCGGAAGACATCCCTTGCGACTCGCTCCATGTCCATGGTCAGGATATCGGTGTTGAACATTGCCCGGAAGTAGTATTTGTAGCTCTCGTAGTCCTGGGCCACCATCTCGTTGGTCGCAGTCATCGATGAGCCGGTATCGATGAAGGGCATCTTGAACTGGGCGATCAGGGGCATGAGCGAGATCATCACCTCATCGAGGAATTCCCCGAGGATCGCCACTACGCCCTCATTGACGACCAGGTCCTCGAAGGCCAGCTTGGCCGCCTGTGGGGAGGTCTGGTCGTCCCGGACGGCGAGCCGGACATCCAGCACGAGTGGGGCGAGGATGCCGATCGGCAGCTCCTCCTGGGCTTGAGCGAAGATGGTCCTATTCCAATCCAAGCCGGCGGCCAGGAGGCCCGAACCGAGCCCCTTGAGGAAGGCCCGCCGGGTCAACTTCTTGGCGTGCCACGCCTTCAGCTCCAACATTTCAGCTCAACCCTCCTTCGCTAAATCCTTGAATTCCTTTACGCTCTGGGTCTCGATCGTCTCCAGGCCGGTGAACCCCCGCTTGACCATCTCCTTGATGAACAATAAAGGATCGATGCACCCCTCCGGGGCGAAGACACCCCTCTCCTTGATCAAGCCCGCGGCCAGCATCTGAGCCCCGGCGGAGAGGGGGACCCCCGTCCCCTCATTCATCCTCGCCTGAGCGGTATAGATGGCCCGAGCCGGCTTGCCATCCTTCTTCCCACGGACCTCGACCCGCACTGCCCCCTCATAGGGGACCCCCTTGAGCAACGGCTCCTCCGAGAGGTGCCCGAGGTAGGCTACAAAGAAGTCCACGGGCGAGAGCTCGACCCCTTTGACCTCGAGCGCCTCGGAGGAGATCAAGCCCATCTCCCCCAGCCCGACGACCATGTCCCTTAGCAAGGGCGGGTTGAGCGCGAGCTTGCAGTCCACATGCTTTAGGCTGGGGAAGTAGCGCGGGAGGGTCAGCGGCTCGGGATGGCCGATGTGATAGAGCTCGAACTCCCCTAGCTCGGGGAAGGCGACCTTCTCCGCGCCATCGACAAAGGCCGCGACCTCGGTATACCGCCCATCGCAGTAAGTCGGGACCTGGCCGAACATCGAGTGGAAGACATGGTAGATCACGGCCGGGCCGCCCTCGGGGTCGGCTGCCGACTGGACCAGACCGATGTGGACCTCCTCTGGCTCATCGAGCCGCTGGGCCCCCAGCTTCGCCAGGAGGTTCGTGGCCCCCGGGGAGGCCCCCAGGCCAGTGATGATCGTGATCCCCTTCGCCTTGGCCTTCCCGTGGAGCTCTAGGACCTTGGGGGTGACATCGTAGTCGTCGCAGATGTCGACTAGCGAGATCCCGGCCTCGATCGCCGCCTCGACCACGGCCAGGCCATACTTATAGAACGGCCCGACGGTGGAGACCGCCAGGTCGGCCCGCTTCATCAGCTTGACCAGCCCCGCCCGGTCGGTCACATCGACGAACTCCGCCTTAAGGCGCCGATCTCCCAGGCGGCGCACATACTCCTCGGCCTTCTTCGCATCGTAATCGGCGACGATGATCTCACCGAAATTGCCATGCTCGACGAGGTCGCGGATCGCGACCTTCCCCATCGCCCCGCATCCGAGCGCTAAGATCTTCATCGCACCCCCTTCATTTCCAGCATCTCCTTCACGGCCTTCAGGATCCCCTCGTAGTCGATCCCATACCGGTGATACAGATCCTCGGGGTAGCCGATCACCGAGTAGACATCGGGGATCCCCAGCCTCTTGAACTTAGTGGCGATCCCCTCCTCAGCCAGGACCTCGGCCACCGCCGACCCGAGCCCGCCGATGATATTGTGCTCCTCGACGGTGATGATCCCGCCGGTCTCCTCCGCCGCGGCGATGATCGCCTCCCGGTCGATCGGCTTGATCGTGTGCATGTTGATCACCCGGAGGGAGATCCCCTCCCCAGCCAGCTCGTCGGCCACCTCGCAGGCCGGGAGGACCGCCACCCCGCAGGCAATGACCGTGAGGTCCTGCCCCTCCCGCATCAGGACCGACTTGCCGATCCTAAAGCCGTAGTCCTCCTCCATATAAGCCAGTGGCTCCAGGCCCCGCCCGATCCGGCAATAGAGCGGCCCAGGCCAATCGACCGAGGCCTTGACGAACTGGGCCGTCTCGATCGAGTCCGCAGGGACCACAATGGTCATGTTGGCCATCGTCCTTAAGATCCCCAGGTCCTCGGTGCAGTGATGGGTCGTCCCCGCCTGGCCGAAGGAGACCCCGGCATGGGTAGCGATGATCCTCACCGGAAGGTTGGGGTAGGCGATGTCGGTCCGGACGAACTCCGCGGTCCGCATCGAGGCGAAGACGGCGAAGGTCGAGACATAGGGGAGCTTCCCGGAGATGGCGAACCCCGCGGCCGCGGCCATCATGTTCTGCTCGGCCACCCCGAAGTTGAAGGCCCGCTCGGGGAAGGCATCGAAGAAGACCCCGATCTTGGTCGAGCGGGCCAGGTCGGCCGTGAGGGCCACGATCCGCTCATCTTTCTTAGCCAGCTCGACCAGGGTCTGGCCGTAGACCTCCGTCTGGGTGAGGTCCTTGTAGAGCTCGTAGACAGTGTAGCTGATCCCTTCGGCCATCGCTAAGCTGAGCTAGCCCTTCGGCCTCATCTTCTCGATGTCCTCGAGGGCCCGGCGCTCCTTCTCCGAGTCGAGCCCGCCGTAGTGCCAGGCCCCCACGCCCTCCATGAAGGAGACCCCCTTCCCTTTGACGGTCTTGGCGATCACGACCGTCGGGACCGTGCTCGTGACCGGCGGGAGGCCCTCGAAGGCCTCGATGAGCTGGGCAAAATCGTGGCCATCGACCTCGATGGCGTTCCAGCCGAAGGCCTCCCACTTCCGCTTGAACGGCTCGAGGGCCATGATCTTCTCCGTGGGGCCGTCGATGCAGAACATATTCCGATCGACGATCGCGCAGAGGTTCCCCAGCTTGTAATGCGCGGCGGCCATCGCCGCCTCCCAGACCGAGCCCTCGTGGCACTCCCCGTCCCCGAGGAGGCAATAGACCCGCCAGTTGGCCCGATCGAGTCGACCCGAGAGGGCCACCCCGATCGCCACCCCCAGGCCGTGGCCGAGCGAGCCGGTGGACATCTCGACCCCTGGGACCTTATTCCGATCGGGGTGCATCCCGAAGGGCGAGTCCAGCCGGTTGAAGTTGGAGAGGAGCTCCTCGGGGAAGAAGCCCCGGTCGGCCAGGACTGGGCAGAGGGCCAAGGCCCCGTGCCCCTTGCTCAGGATGAACCGGTCTCGTTCCTCCCAGCGAGGGTTCTTCGGGTCGATCCGCAGGACATGGTAGTAGAGGACCACCAGGATATCGATCGCCGAGAGGGCTCCGCCAAGATGCCCTCCCCCGGCGATGACCGAGAGCTCGATGATCTTCCGCCGGAGGTCGGTGGCCTTGTTCTGCAGGAAGTGGATGAGCTCTTCCCTCGTCGCTACCTTCGCCATCTCACATCATTTCAGGACCAGCTCGGGATGGCCCAGCTCGGCCAGGACCTTGGGGTAAAGCCGAAAGAGCGGCCGGATCGCGGGGAGGAGGGCCAGGGCCTTCCCCACATCTCCAGAGGCGCTGATCTTCCTCGTCGCGATCGCGGTGATCGCGTTCTCCTTCCCGTGCCAGAACCGGTGGGAGAAGTCGGCCGATTGCTTCATCACCACATCGGGTGCGAGGTCGCATTCCCCGAGGTAGATCGTGGCGTAGGTCCCCTCCTCCTTCGGCTTATTCTTCAGGTCGATGGTGATCGCCCCCTCAGGGTCGGTGTATTCGAACCGGACGATGATCCCGGCCTGGGCCAGCCTCTTCCCGATCTGGGGGTCAGCGCTCGCGCGCTTGAAGAGCGCCCCGAAACATTCATACATCTGCTCCGCGGTCTTGAAGTATTCTCCCAAATCTATCACCCAATTATACTCCTCGGTCCGGGCAATCCCAGTCCCAGCCGGGATCGGGGGGCCCAAGGCTCCCCCGATCCCGGATCTTGAGGCCTCGGCCTCAAAACATTGTGAAGAATGCGGCCAGCGGGGCCACGGCAGCGATTGCCAGCTCGGGGTGGGCGATGGTGTGCGCGGTCGCGAACCTGATCAGGTCGATGCTCCCGACCGTGGGATGGCCGGTCTTAGGGTCGACCGAGACGGCCATCATCCAGCGGAGGCCGAGGGCCTGCCCCGCAGCGAGCCGGTGCTGGCGGGTCGTGGTGAGGTCGAGTGCGAGGGCCATCAAATCAGCGTCGCTGATCGGCTCCATCGCCAGGGCCTCGCTCAGCGCCCCGACGGCCGCGTCCCGCAATTCCTCGCTCCCGCCGGTCGTGACCAGTGCCGTCAGGCCCTCCACATCCCAGGGGGCGCATCCGGCGGTGACGAAGACCCGGGCGGCCGTGGCCCGGAACTCGTGGGTCGGGGCATTGACCGCTAGGTCTGCAAAGACCTGGCAAACGGCCTCGCCGTAGATCACTCGAGCCAGAGAGAAGAGGAACTCCTCCACCACCCGGCCGACCGCCTCGCGGACGATCGGGTTCGAGCCGTCGACGCTGAACCCCAGCAGGGTCGCCTCACCGCCCCCGAGGACGGTCGTGATCGCTCCCACTAGCTCCTGCTCCGGCGGGAGGCCGACGACCAGGAGGGTCTGCTGGATTCGGGCGACCGCTGCTATGGCCCGGGCCAGGGCCAGCTCCGGGCTCTCCGCCCGCTCGACCGCGGCGAGGAGGGCCTCGACCGAGCCTGCTCCCTCCGGATCGAGGGCCAAGTAGGCCTCCACCAGGGCCGGGATCGCCGCCTGGCGGCACTCCGGCGTCGGGCCGGTGGCGATCTTCTCCAAGCGGGCTAGGTCGAACCCGGCGAGGGGAAGCATATCGGCCAGGACGACGGCGGCCGCAGCTCGGATCTCAGCGACGAACTCCGGCGGCCCGCCGTCACCGCAGGCGATGGCCAGAAGCTCTCCCACCGACTTGGCCTGGGCCGGCTGGGCTAGCACCAGCGTTGTCCCCAGGGCCAAGAGCACCGCTGCTACAATCCCTAAGGTCAGGGCTCTCGATTCCATGGCAACCTCCTCCCATTCTATTTTGTTTTGAATATTACACCATAATTGGATGCGGAGTCAAGTCTGGTGGCGGCCGAAGGCGGCCTGGAGTCGAAATTTGTCCGGTCGAGCCAACTTGTGGCATACTGGCCTCAAAGGAAGGGGAGGTGAGCGGAGATGAAGAAGGAGATTAGTCTTGCCCTGACTGTGGCTTTGATCCTCTCGCTATTCGTGGCCCTGGCCTTGGCTCAGGCCCCCAACCTCGAGATCGCTGTGAGCCTCGCCGGCCGGCCGACGGATGCCCAGATCAAGGCCCTCCAGGGCGGGAAGGTAGTCGCCGTCGGCTATACCGATGTCCATCAGGTGGGGTTAGCCCGCCTCCGCCTCCAGCCAGGAGCCTATACCCTGCTGATCGACCATGGCGGGGACTTCACCGGTGCGATCCTCGCGCGGGAGGTCACCATCCCCGCGAGCGGGGTGCTCCGGCTTGAGCTCGAGCTGGAGCGGCTCTTCGAGCCGAATGCCTGGGGCTATTACTCTGCGGATACCCATGCCCATACGGCGATGAGCCCGGACGGGAATACCCCGGTCGATCAGGCCGTGGCGGTCCAGTTGGCCGCGGACCTGGACCTGGTCTTCATCAGCGACCACAATTCCGTCAAGGGGCACAGCCTATTCGCCCAGACGGCCCAAGAGCGCGGCGTCCCCGCCATCTTGAGCGAGGAGATCACTACCGATTGGGGGGTGATCAATATGGGCCACTTCAACGCCTACTCCCTCTCCCCCGGGATGCTGGTCAACTGGCGGGTCCCGCCGGCCCAGATCTTCCGCGAGGCTCGGCAGAAGGGAGCCAAGGTGGTCCAGGTCAACCATCCCAAGTCCGGGCCTTATGATTACTTCAACCTCATGGCCGACCCGCGCTGGGACCCCGGCTTCGATGCCGTCGAGGTCTGGAACGGCGAGTTCTCCCTGGAGGACGAGCTGGCCGAGCAAGTGCTCTTCTCCTTCTGGAATGAAGGGAAGAGGTATGTGGCGGTCGGGGCCTCCGATGACCACATGTGGGACCTCCTCGATGTGGAATACGGCCGCCCGCGGACCTATGTCCACCTCGAGGGCGAGCTGACGGTCGATAACTGGCTGGAGGGGCTCCTCGCCGGCCGGGCCTTCATCACCTACGGGCCGCTGATCGACCTGCGGGCCAATGGGCGGTATATCCCCGGAGATACCGTAGCTCTTAGGGCGGGCGAGCCGATCACGCTAGAGGCCAAGGTCTATTCGGTCACGCCTCTCGCCCGGGCCGAGGTCCTCAGGAATGGCGAGGTCATCGCTTCGATCACCCTAGAAGGGCTGGAGGCGACCATCTCGTTCCCGACCTCTCCCGAGAGCAGCGGCTGGTATCTCCTTCGGGTCTTCGCCCAGGACGGCGATCGGGCGATGACCAATCCCATCTGGGTGGAGGTGAGATGAGGGCCATGGAGGAATACGGGCTTTACATCGGTGGGGAGTGGGCCTTCACAGCCGAGCAGTTCGAGGTGGAGAACCCGGCCAACGGGGAGATAATCGCCCGCTGTGCCATCGCCAGGGAAGGGGAGGTCGACCGCGCGGTCGGGGCGGCCCGGAGGGCCTTCCCGGACTGGAGTGAGCGCTCATTCGATGAGCGTGGGGAGCTCCTCGCCGCCGTGGCCGCGGGGCTGGAGAGGAGGCTGGAAGAGCTTGCGGCCCTGGAGGCCCGAGAGACCGGCCGGCCGATCAAGGAGGCCCTGGCCCACGACCTCCCCGCGACGATCGGCCTCTTCCGCTACTTCGCTGGGGTGGCCCCGGCCATCTTCGGGGAGACCATCCCCGTCCCAGGGGAGTATCTGAACTACACTCGACGGGAGCCGGTGGGCGTGGTCGCCGGGATCACGCCCTGGAACTTCCCCTTGTGGCTCGGGGCGATCAAGATCGCCCCGGCCCTCGCGGCGGGGAATACCGTGGTGATGAAGCCGGCCTCGCTCACCCCGCTCACGACCCTCGAGCTGGCTAAGATCATGGAGGAGGCGGGCCTTCCCCCCGGGGTCTTCAATGTGGTCACTGGCCCCGGGGCGCGGACCGGCCAGCTCCTCGCCGCCCATCCCGGAGTGGATAAGGTCGCCTTCACCGGGGAGACCCTCACCGGGACGAAGATCATGGAGTGCGCAGCCCGGAATATCACGAGGGTCTCGCTCGAGCTGGGGGGGAAGTCACCCAACATCGTCTTCGCGGACTGCGACTTCGAGAAGGCCCTCTCCTTCACCTTGCTCTCCATCTTCTTCGCCCAGGGGCAGATGTGCACCGCCGGCTCGCGGCTCCTGGTCGAGCGCAAGATCCATGAAGAGTTCGTCGCGGCCCTGGTGGAGCGGGCCTCTCGAATCAAGATCGGCGACCCCCTCGATCCGGGGACGGAGTTCGGCCCGCTGGCCTCCCGGGCCCAGCGGGAGAAGGTCGAACGGTATGTGGCCCGGGCCTTGGAGGAGGGGGCCCATCTCCTGCTCGGGGGGAAGCGGCCTCGTGGGGCGGAGTTCGAGAAGGGCTACTACTTCGAGCCGACGATCTTCGATAATGTCAAGAACGACCAGGCGATCGCGCGGGAGGAGATCTTCGGCCCGGTCCTGGCGGTGATCGAGTTCGAGGGCGAGGAAGAGGCCATCGCCTTAGCCAACGATACGGATTATGGCCTGGCGGCGGGGATCTGGACCAACGATTTAGCCAAGGCCCACCGCGTGGCCCACCGGGTCCGGGCGGGGAAGATCTGGATCAACTGCTACAACATCTTCCCTCCGGGGGCGCCCTTCGGGGGGTTCAAGAGGAGCGGCTTCGGGCGAGAGCTGGGACTCCACTCCCTCCTTGACCTCTATACCGAAGTTAAGGACATCCAAGTGGACCTGGGCCGGGAATACTTCGACTGGTTCGTTTAGATGGATATGGAAGGGGACCTCTTCACTTTCCACCTCCCGACGAAGATCCTCTTTGGCCTCGGAGCGGTGGGGAACCTCGGAGCTGAGCTGGACGAGCGCCGCCTGAGGTCGGCTCTCGTGGTCACCGACATTGGGGTCCGGGAGGCCGGGCTCCTCGCGAGGGTAGAAGAGCAGCTCCGGGCCTATGGGATCGAATATGAGGTTTATGATGGGGTTGTGCCGAACCCCACGGTCGAGTCGATCGAGGCCGGCCTCCCCCTCGCCGTGGGAAAGGAGGCCCTGATCGCCCTCGGCGGGGGGAGCTCCATCGACACCGCCAAGGCCCTCAATGTCCTCAAGGCCCACGGCGGGAGGGTCCTGGACTGGGAGGGGAACGAGACCGTCCCCGGCCCCTGCGGGCCCCTGGTCGCGATCCCCACGACCGCGGGGACGGGGAGCGAGGTGACCTTCATCGCCCAGGTCAGCGTCCCCGAAAGGAGGCAGAAGGTCCCGATCGTCAGCCGCTACCTCGCCCCAGACTTGGCGATCGTCGACCCCGAGCTGACGAGGAGCCTCCCGCCCCGGCTCACCGCAGCCACGGGGATGGATGCCCTCGCCCACGCGGTCGAGGCTGCCACCTCGATCGCCGCCCAGCCGCTCGCGGACCTCTTGGCCTTCCGGGCGATCGAGCTGATCAATGAGTTCCTCCCCAGGGCGGTCCGCAACGGGGCGGACATGGAGGCCCGGGAGGGGATGGCTTTAGCCAGCCTCCTGGCAGGGATGGCCTTCAACAACGGCTGGGTGGCCCTGGCCCACGCGATCGCCCACGCCCTCGGCGGGCTTTATGATCTCCCCCACGGCCTCTGCTGCGCCCTGGCCCTCCCGGAGGCGATGGAGTTCAACCTCGGGGCTAGGCCGGAGAAGTATCTCAAGATCGCAAGGTTATTGGGCGAAGAGACCGCCGCCGCGGGGGTCGACCGGATCAGGGGGCTACGAAGAGAGCTCGGCCTCCCCTCGAGGCTGGGCGAGCTGGGCGTCGAAGAGGCCGATCTCAATAGGATAGTCGGGCTGGCCCTCGCCGATGGCTCGATTCTCTTCAATCCTCGGGAAGTGACCGCGGAGGAGCTGAGGGAGCTGATTTGCAGGATGCTGTGAGATGTCGCGAGGGCATTTGAGAGAGGAGTTGAGCGTCAGTTCGGGAGGAGCAGATGGAGTGGGTTATGGCCTCAGGGGTCCTTCAACAACTTGAAGTATTCCTCGCGAGTCATTCCCACGGTCCGCATATTGGTGCGAATGACGGTTACCGGCACCTCCTCGTATTTGGGGATGATCACCGGCCGCCTAGCCTTGGGGTGGTCGTAGACCAGATGGGACCTACTCTGGCGCAAGAAGCTGCAACCATACTTCTCGAATATGCGGACTTGCTCCTGCCAAGTGGTGGGAGCCAGTCGGGG
>JAPWVC010000001.1 GCA_028275195.1 Candidatus Acetothermia bacterium | reverse complement strand
GACGGCGGCGACGATCACCTCCGTGGGGAAGTCATAATTCTCGAAGATCTGGAGGATCTGGGAGACGAGCCCCATCCCGTCCTCGCTCCGGTCGTCGAGCCGCCCGACGAAGGGGGAGACATAGCTTGCTCCGGCCTTGGCGGCGAGGAGGGCCTGGGTCGGGGAGAAGACGAGCGTGACATTCGTCTTGATCCCCTCGGCGCTCAGCCTCCTCACGGCCTTAAGCCCCTCGATGGTCATGGGGATCTTGACCACGATGTTCTCGTGGAGCGCGGCCAGCCTCCTTGCCTCCTCGACCATCTCTCCTGTCGTCTGGCTCGTGACCTCCGCGCTCACCGGCCCGTCGATGAGGGAACAGATCTCCAGGAGGAGCGCTTCGTAGCTCCGCTGGCCGAGCTCCTTCGCGACCAGGGAGGGGTTGGTCGTCACCCCCTCGATCAGGCCCCAACCGGCCGCTTCCCTGATCTCCTCCAAGTTCGCGGTGTCGATGAAGAGCTTCATCGGGACCTCCTTACATATCGTGTGCGCCCGCGCAAGTCAGCAGGGATGCAAGCCCATGCACACTCGCTTATGGGCTAATGTGCCCAAGGCCGCCTCAGCCTCCGGACCCTCTCCAAGTTTATCTCATCGGCGTCGGAGTCGAGCCGCTCATCCTCGTAGGCCAATTTCGGGGTCTCCAGGATGAAGGGCAGCTCCCGCAGCGCGGGGTGGTTGACGATGTTCCGGAAGCCCTCGAGGCCGATCTCCCCCTCACCGATGTGCTGGTGGCGGTCCTTGTGCGAGCCGCGCTTGTATTGCGAATCGTTGAGGTGGACGAGCGCCAGTCGCTCCAGCCCGACCGCCCGGTCTAGCTCCGCCAGGGTCTCCTCCAGCCCCTCAGCGGTCGCGAGCTCATACCCCGCGGCGAGGGCATGGCAGGTATCGAGGCAGACCCCCAGCCGGCCCCGACCGCGATCGTCGGCCTCGAGGAGGTAGGCCAGCTCACGAAAGGCCGAGCCGAGGACCGTCCCCTCCCCAGC
The DNA here is from genome assembly GCA_028275195.1 of Candidatus Acetothermia bacterium. GTDB lineage: Bacteria > Bipolaricaulota > Bipolaricaulia > RBG-16-55-9 > JANLFV01 > JANLFV01. Next base: position 32,898 of record JAPWVC010000001.1, on the reverse strand, counting down.
GGTGTTCTCCAGCAAGAGCTTCACTGGCAGCCCTTCCGTCCGGCTCAGGACCTCCTCTAAGGCCGCCCGGGCCCGCCGCAGCCCCCACTCCGGCCCCAGCCCCTTGTGGGCCCCGATGTGGGTGTTCACCTGGGGGATCCCGAGCTGAGCCGCCCGCTCCAGCTCCTTGACCACCGCCTCGATCGAGCGCCGGTAGAGCCCCTCCTCCGGCGAGGCCAAGTTGATGAGATAGATCGTGTGGATCACGATGTATTCCACTCGGCTTGCCTGCCACCTCTGGCGGAACCGCTCTGCCTCCCCCGGCCTAAGCTCGCCCATCTTCCAGCTCCGCGCGTTGTGGGAGAAGATCTGGAGGGCATTGATCCCCAGCTCCTCGGCCTGGGAGAAGACCTCCTCAAGCCCCCCGGCGATCGAGAGGTGGCAGCCCAAGAGCATCTCTTCCCGGGCCATTCAACAATCTTAACCGGAAGAGGAACTTGAGCGCAAAGCCGCTCGCTCCCCCTCAAGCAGGACCAGCTCATAGAGCGCGAGGGCTAGGAGGCCGAGGAAGAGCGCTTCTAGGACGGTCAGGGCAATCATCTCTTAGGAGGGGAGGGCGAAGAGCGCCGCGGCGTTCCGGGTGGTCTGCTCTGCCACCTTCTCCAGGGCCAGTCCCGTGAGCTTGGCCACCGCTCGGGCGATGTAGCGGAGGTAGGAGGGCTCATTCCTCTTCCCGCGATGGGGCAAGGGCGTCAGGAAGGGGGCATCGGTCTCCAGCAGCAGCCGCTCGAGCGGGACATGCTTCAGGACATACTGCTGGCGGGCCTTGGGGAAGGTGACCGGCCCGCTGAACCCAAGATAAAGGCCGAGCCCGAGGAGCCCCTGGGCCACCTCCAGGCCGCTGGAGAAGCTGTGGACCACCCCGCGGACCCCGGCCCTTCCGAGCCCGGCCAGGATATCCTCGTCCGCCTGGCGGTCGTGGACGATCACCGGCTTGTCAAGTCCGGCTGCCAGCTCGAGCTGGGCATGGAAGACCCTCAACTGATCCTCCCGCGGGCTGTAGTTCCGGTAGTAGTCCAGGCCGATCTCACCGAGGGCCACGACCCTCTCGGCTCTTGCCAGCTCCTCTAGCCTGGCGAGGGCCTTCTCCAAGTCGGGAGTATAGCGCTTGGCCTCGTGGGGGTGGACCCCTACGGCCGCGTAGAGCCCGAATTCCTCGGCCAGTTCGACCGCACGGGCGCTCGAATCCAGGTCGATCCCCACGGTGATGATCCCGATCCCTGACCCCTTCGCCCGCCGGACCACCGCCCCGCGGTCGGGGTCGAACTCCCTCATCTCGAGGTGGACATGGGTGTCGATCAGCCCTAGCCCTTCAGCCATCGCTCTTGGCCAATTCCTCCTCGATCGCCTCCCGGAAGGTCTCGTAGGGCTGGGCCCCGAGGATCTTCCGGCTGTTGATGAAGAATGTGGGAGTCCCCTCGACCCCCAGGCGCTTCGCCTCGGCGAGGTCGGCCTTGATGGCCTGGGCATACTTGTGGGAGTCGAGGCACCGGGCGAACGGCTCCTCGGCCAGGCCGAGCTCCTCGGCCAGGGCCTTGAGCCGCTCGAGGCTGAGGGCCTTCCCGCCCTCGTTCAGGGAGATGGCGAACAGCCGGTCATGATACTCCCAGAACTTCCCCTGCTCGTGGGCACAGAGGGCCGCCTCGGCCGCTCTCGTCGCGGGCTCGCCGTGGACCGGGAGGTGACGGAAGACGAGCCGGACCTTCCCTGACTTCACATAATTCTGGTCGATCTGGGGGAGGGTGAGGACGGCGAACTTGGCGCAGTAGGGACAGAGGTAGTCGCTGAACTCGATCATCGTGACCTTCGCCTGGGGATCCCCCTTCTCCGGGGGGAGCTTCGGGGTCGGAGCCGGCGGGGGCGGCTCGTCCCCGGCCATGACCAAGATGTAATCCTGCTTGGTGGCCGTGGCCTTCCGGCCCGCGCTGTCGGAGATGGTGAGGCTGACAGTGTAGAGTCCGGGGCTAGAGTAGGTGTGCTCGGGGTTTGCGGCGGTGCTCCTCTCACCGTCACCGAAGGCCCACTCCCAGCTAGTGATCGGCCTCCCCGGGTCGGATTGGGAGCGGTCCTCGAACTGGACCGCCAGGGGGGCCTTCCCCGAGGTCGGGGAAGCCGAGAAGTCCGCGACCAAGGGCTTGAGGAAGAGCCGGTCGCACCCCGGCAGGGCCAGGCTCAACAGCGCTACCAGGCCGACCAGGACCGCGCTCGCTCTCCGGCCCATCTCAGCCCTGATCTTGACCGCCAGGGACCTCGGCCTCAAGGCACACGCAGATCGAGGCCTTCCCCTGAGTTTGGCCCGGGATCGGACAGAAGTCGTCCCCGCAGTTGTCGCAGCCGCTGAGCATGAGGAGCAGGAGGAGCAGGCCCAGGGCCAATAGCAACAGCAATCCAGCAAAGAGCTTCCCTTTCATTCAAACTCCTTCAGGACTTGAGGCAGCTTCCTCACCAGGTCCCCGGCGATCATCCCTCGCTCGCCCGTCTCGGGCTTCAGGCGGTCCGCGACCAGCCCGTGGAGAAAGACCCCGCAGACCGCGGCCTGCCAGGGCTCGAGCCCTTGGCCCATCAAGCCGGCGATCAGCCCTGTCAAGACATCCCCGCTCCCACCGGAGGCGAGCCCGGAGTTCCCCGTGCTGTTGAGGTAGCACCTCCCGTCGGGGAGGGCCACGACCGTCGGGACACCCTTGAGCGCCAGGACGACCTTGTATTCCGCGGCGAAGGCCCGCGCCACTCCGACCCGGTCGGCCTCGATCTCGGCGATGGCCCTCTTATTCAGCCTGGAGAGCTCGCCCGGATGGGGGGTGAGGACCAACGGGCCCTCGGCTTTCTTGATGAGCTCGGGCTCATCGCTCAGGTTGTTCAGCCCGTCCGCGTCGATGACCGTGGGCAGGCCCGCCTGCCGGACCAGGTCCTTCACCAGGCGAGCCGTCTCGGGGTGGCGGCCCAGCCCGGGCCCGAGGGCCAAGATGTCCTGGGCCTGCAAGGCCCTCTTGATCTCCTCCAAGGCCGCATAGGCCAGGGAGCCGTCGGCCTCGGGGAGCGGGCGGGTGATCACCTCCGTGAGCTTCTCCTCTAGGATGGGATTGAGGCTCGCGGGGATCCCGAGGGTCACCAGCCCCGCCCCGGCCCGCAAGGCCGCCTCGGCCGTCAGAGCTGCCGCGCCGGTGTAGCCTCGCGAGCCGGCCAGGACGAAGATCCGCCCGTAATCCCCCTTGTGGCTGTAGGCCCGTCTTCGGGGGAGGAGCCGCTGGACCAGCTCGTGGTCGATCAGCTCGAGCTTGGAGTCGAAGCCCTCGATGAGCGAGCAGGGGTAGCCAACCTCTCCCACCACGATCTCTCCGGCGAACTCCCGCCCGGGGTAGAGGAGGAGCCCGAGCTTGGGCCGGCCCATGGTCACGGTCAGCTCAGCCCGGACGCAGGGGCCCTCGACATGGCCGGTCTCGGCCTCCAGCCCTGAGGGGACATCCACGGCTACGATGAAGGCCCCGGAAGCATTGATTAGCTCGATCGCCCGGGCGTAGTAGCCCCGGACCGGGCCCGAGATCCCCAGCCCGAGGAGGGCATCGACCACCACCTCCGCCCGGGCGAGCTGAGGCTCGAGGGAGGCGAGGCTCGCCTCATCGGGGAGATACTCGACCGTGGCCCCGGCCCCCTCCAAGATCGCGGCGTTCCTTTCGGCCGGAGGGGAGAGCTGCCCCCGCTCGGCCAGGATGAAGGCCCGGACTTCAGCCCCTAAGCTCGCTAGATGGCGGGCCGCCACCAGCCCGTCCCCGCCGTTATTTCCCTTCCCGGCGAGGACCACGACCCTCTTCCCCTTGAGCGCGAGCCGCTCGGCCAGGGCCTGGGCCACGCTCCGCCCGGCGTTCTCCATCAGGACCAAGACATCGAGCCCCAACTCCTGGGCCCGGCGGTCGAGCTCCATCATCTGCGAGCCGGTGAGGACCTTCATCTCGGGCGATTGCGATTGTAAGCTCCGCTTGGATTGGAGTCAACCTCCTCCTTGCCTTGCCGCGAGAGCGAGGCCCTCCCCACCCATTCATCCCTGCCCCCTTTTAGAGGAGAGGAAGGGCAGCGCATTTCCCACTCGCGAGGGGCTTGTGCTATAATGGCTTGGCATTCCAGGAGGCAGAGATGGACAGAGCAAAGGGCCTAATGATCCTGATCTTGCTAGGGCTGCTCGGCTTGGGGTTAAGCGGCTGCGACCTCCTCTTCAGCCAGTCGCCAGTGGCGATCATCCGGGCCACGCCGACGGTGGGGAAGCCGCCGCTGACGGTCCAGTTCGATGGGACCTCTTCCTCCGACCCTGACGGCTCGATCACCGCTTATAAGTGGGACTTCGGGGACGGGGAGAGGGCCACCGGCCCGAAGGTGAGCCATACCTACACCGGGGCGGGGTTCTATAGCGTGACCCTCACGGTCGAGGACAACTCCGGGAAGCAGGGGAAGGATTCGCTCATCATCAGGAATTTCGCCTTCACCCGCATGACCATCCCCGTGGGCGATGGCCCCACCTCCGGTGCGGCCGCGGACTTCAACGGCGATGGGAATCAGGACCTCTTCATTGCCGACCAGTTCGGGGACGAGGCCACGATCCTCCTCGGGAGGGGGGACGGCAGCTTCGCGGCCTCCTCGATGAAGCTGGGGGACGGGCCGATCTACCTCGAGGCCGCGGACTTGGACAAGGACGGCCTCCTCGATTTGGCCGTGGCCAACCTGATCGCCAGCACGGTCTCGATCCTCCTGGGGATGGGAGCTTCAAGCGCTTCCGGGAGCAGGCGGTCGGGACGGCCCCGATCTCGCTGGTGGTCGTGGACCTCGACCGGGACGGGAGCCTCGATCTAGCGGTGGTGAACGACTTCTGCGACGACATCTCTTTGCTCTGGGGCAATGGTGACGGGAGCTTCACCCCGGGGAACCGGCTGAAGGACGAGCGGCTGGCGAACCTAAAATCCCTGACCTTTGGGGACTTCGACCGGGACGGGCTCCCCGACCTCGCGGCCGTCGCGAAGGACAGCGGGAACTTGGCGATCTTCCTCGGGAGCGGGGAACGGGACTTCCCTCGGCGGTTCCTCTTCCCCCTCGGGCCCGGGGAGGGGCCTACGCTCGTCCGGCAGGCTGAGCTGAATGGCGACGGGAAGGCTGACCTGGTCGTCGCAAAGGAGGGCGGGCTGGCCCTCCTCCTCGGCTTCGGCGAGGGGGAAAGGACCTTCCGGCCGGCGGTCCCAGTGGAGTTGCCCCTCGCGGGCCGGGGCTCCCCGAGCGCCTTAACTTTACTGGAGCTCGATGGGGACGGGAAGATAGACCTGGCCCTGGCCGACCACGCGGGCAATCGGATCTTCCTCCTCCTCGGGAGAGGGGATGGGACCTTCGAGCCGCTCCCGCCGCTCGAGCTCGATGTCGGGCGGGGGCCGACCTCCATTCTCGCTATCGATGTGAACGACGACGGCCGGCTCGACCTTTTGACCACAAACCAGGAAGAGGACACCCTCACGCTCTTGCTGAATGTGACGCCTTATTAGCCCTATCCTTCCCGTCCGTTTAGGGAGAGGCGGAGGAGAGGGGCAACAGCGCGATGATCTCCTCGGCCACCTCGGCCGCGGCCTTCCCGGTGACATCGAGCCAATGGACATCGGGGATCCTCCGGAAGAAGGTGAGCTGGCGCTTCGCCAGCCTCCTGGTATTCCGCTTGATCAGGGCGACCGTCTCCTCTAGCGTCCGCCGCCCCTCGAGGTAGGCGAAGGCCTCCTCATACCCGATCGTGCGGTAGGCCGGCATCTCCGGGGTGAGCCGAGCCTTAAGCTGCCTCGCCTCTTCAATTAAGCCCCGGGAGAGCATCTCCTCGACCCGCTCATCGAGCCGCTTGTAGAGGCTCTTGCGGTCCATCGTCAGCCCGAACTTGAGGAAGCGGTAGGGGAAGGGCTCGGACTCCTCCTGGAGCTCGCTGATCGGCCGGCCGGTCAGCTCATAGACTTCCAGGGCCCGGACGAGCCTCTGGCGGTCTTGGGGTTTGATCCGGAGGGCCGCCCGGGGATCGACCTCCTTTAACCTTATATATAGCTCCTCCAAGGGCCGGGCGAGGAGCCTCCGCCTGAGGGAGGGCTCGGCCTTCGGGCCGGGGAAGAGCCCTCCCACCAGGGCCTGGATGTAGAGCGTGCTCCCGCCGACTACGATCGGGAGCCTCCCCCGGCCTTGGATCTCCCCGATCAGCCGGGCCGCATCCTTTCGGAACTCCGCGACATCGTAGCGCTCCTCAGGCGAGCGGATGTCGAGCAAGTGGTGGGGGACTAGGCGGCGTTGCTCGGGGGTGGGCTTGGCCGTCCCCACCTCTAATCCCCGATAGAAGCCCCTAGAGTCCGCGGAGATGATCTCGCCCCTCAGCCTCCTTGCGAGCTCCACGGCCACGGCGGTCTTCCCCACACCCGTCGGGCCGAGGATGATAACCGGTTCCAGGCCCGCGGGCCCCCAGCTCCGATTCTGAGCCCGAGCCCGGGCCTTAGCCTCGGACCTGGAGCTTCCGTCACTCCTCATTCATCAGGAGCTCTCGGAACTTCTTCAGCTCCTGCTTCCGGCTGGGGTGCTTGAGCTTCTCCAGGGCCTTGATCTCGATCTGCCTCACCCGCTCGCGGGTGATGTTGAAGACCCTTGCGACATCCTTAAGGGTGCGGGGGTGGCCATCCTCCAGGCCGTATCTCAATTTGAGTATCTCCTTCTCTCGCTCCTCTAGCTGGGCCAGGGCCCGCTCGAGCTCCTCGGCCAGGAAGAGCCTGAGGGTCTCCTTGAGCGGGGAGGGGGCCTTCTCGTCCTCGATGAAGTCCCCGAGGGTGTCCTCCTCGTCCTCCCCGATCGGCCTCTCCAAGGAGGTGGTGTATTGGGCCACATTCTCGACCCGCTTGAGCTTCTCCACCGGCATCCCCAGCTCCTCCGCGAGCTTGAGGAGGTCCGGGATCTCACCGTGCTCCTGGACATGCTCCTTCTTCACCCGGTCGAGTTCTCTCACCGTCTCGATCATGTGGACCGGGATCCGGATGATCCTCGACTGGTCGGCGATCGCACGGGTGATCGCCTGCCGGATCCACCAGGTGGCGTAGGTCGAGAACTTGTAGCCCTTGGTCCAGTCAAACTTCTCCACCGCCCGCATCAGTCCGATGTTCCCCTCTTGGATCAGGTCGAGGAAGGAGAGCCCCCGGCCGATGTAGCGCTTGGCGATCGAGACGACCAACCTCAGGTTGGAGAGGATCAGCTTCTCCCTGGCCTCACGGTCCCCTCGCTCGATCGCCTGGGCCAGGGCCACCTCTTCCTCGCGGGTGAGGAGCGGGATCTTCCCGATGTCCTGGAGGTAGAGTTTCACCGGGTCACCCGCGCTGGTCCCGAGGTCCCGGAGGCGCTCCTCCTCGAGCTCCTCGACCTCTTCCGGGAGGCCCGCTTCCTCTCCCACCCCCAGCTCGAGCTCGACCTCGAGGAACTCCGGGATGTAGTAGACCTCCTGCTCTTGCTCTTGGTCTTGGTCGCCCTCATCGGGTTCCGAGAGGTGCGCCTCTGGGTCCAACTCCGGTTGTAGCTCCTGCTCCTCCATGGTCATTTCATCTCCTCGCTGCTAGCCCATCCCGAGAAGCCCCTGCCTACGGATCAATCGCAGGGCCTTCTGCCGCTCTCTCTGCTCCTGGAGGAGGCGCTCAGCCGCCTCCCGCTCGCCCCGGTCCTCCGCCTCGGCCAGCCGGCGCTTCAGCTCCTTGAGCTCCCGCTCTAGCCGCGCGAGCTTGAGGGCTCGGAGCGCGTCCTGAGCCGCCTTAGCCCGGTCGGTGAACTCGACCGGGGAGAGGAGGAGCCCGGTCACTACCCGCTGGTCCGGCTCCTCTAGTTCCGCCAGCAATTCCTCCGGCTCGATCTGCCCCTCTTCCAAGCCCCGGGAGAAGAGGACTGAGATGATCCGGCCGTAACGGGGGAAATCCTGGACCGTCAATTCCCGCTTCGCCTCCTCGAGCGAGAGGTCCCCCTGGAGGAGGAAGTAGAGGAGGTGCTCTTCCGGTCCCCAGGGGATGCGCTCGTGGTCCCGGTCTCGAGGCTCCCGGAGGCCCGTCTCCTCCGGCATCTCCTCCCTTCGCGGCCATTGCTGGGCCCGGCGGGCCATCTCCAGCTCGACCTCCTCCTCGGAGAGGCCGAACCCCTCCGCTAGGCCGCGGATCAGCTCGTGCCGGAGGGGCCTGGAGCTGATCCCCGCGATGAAGCTCCCCGCCTCGGCGAGGAGCTGCTCGACCTTGAGGGGGTCGCGCTCGGGCTCGGGGCCGGCCTGCCCGACCAGATGAGCGATGTAGAACTTATGGAACGGGAGGGCCCCCTCCAGCACGGCCCGGAAGGCCTCTCTTCCCCCATTCCGGACGAGGCTGTCGGGGTCCTCTCCGCTGGGGAGGAGGGCCACCTGGACCTCGAGCCCGGCGTTCCTCAGGGCCCTCATCCCCCGGAGGGTCGCGGCCTCGCCCGCCACATCCCGGTCATAGGCCAGGACCACTCGCTCGACATAGCGGCGGAGGAGCTGGGCCTGGGAGGGAGTGAGGGCCGTCCCCATCGTCGCGACCGCGTTGGTGAACCCCGCCTGGTGGAGGGTGATCGCGTCCATGTAGCCCTCGACGAGGATGAACTCCTTGGGGTTCCCCTGGCGGGCGAGCTGGAGGGCGTAGACCGTCGCCCCCTTGGTGAAGAGCGGGGTATTCGGGATGTTCAGGTATTTCGGCTCCTGCTCCTCCTCTCGCTCGCGCAGCACCCTTCCGGCGAACCCGATCACCCGCCCCTGGGGGTCACACAAGGGGAAGATCAGCCGGTCCCGGAACCGGTCGAAGTAGCCGCCCCTCTCCCGCCGGACGAGGAGCCCCAACTGGGCCAGGAGGCCGGCCTCCTCTTCCGTCCGGGCCAGTCGCCGCAAGAGGCCGTCCCAGCCGGGGAGGGCATACCCCAAGCGGAAGGCCTTGGCCGTCTCCGGAGCGATCCCTCTCTCCCGGAGATAGGCCCTGGCCGCGGCCCCGGCCTCCCCCTGGAGGTTCCACTCGAAGTGCGCGGCCGCCCGCTCGTTCAGCTCATAGAGCCGGGCTAGGAGGCGGGCCGCTCGGCCCGGGCGGGCGAGCTCGACCCCCGTCTCCTGAGCCAGCCGCTCGACCGCCTCCTGGAAGGAGAGCCGCTCGATCTTCATCAGGAACTTGAAGATGTCCCCGCCCTCGCCGCAGCCGAAGCAGTGGAAGAGCTTCCTCTCCGGGTCGATGACCAGGCTCGGGCGCTTGTCGGGGTGGAAGGGGCAGATCGCGGTGTAGTTCTTCCCGCTCCGCTTGAGGGTGAGGTAGCGGGAGAGGAGCCCGGCCATATCGGCCCGCTCACGAATGAGCCTCAGCTCCTCTTTTGTGGCCATCGCGCCTAGAGCCCCCTCAGGAAGGGGTTGCAGGCCCGCTCCCGGGCTAGGGTCGTCTCCGGCCCATGGCCGGGATAGACCCGGAAATCCCCGTTCAACCCGACGAGCCGCCTCAAGGAATGGGCCATCTCGCTCGGCGAGCCCCCGGGTAGGTCCACCCGCCCGATCGAGTCCCGGAAGAGGAGGTCCCCCACGAAGAGCCGACCATCGCCCGTGAGCATGAAGACGACGCTCCCGGGCGAGTGGCCCGGGGTGTGGAGGACCCGCAACTCCTCCTTCCCGAGCTTGAGGGTCGTGCCTTCCTCGAGGAGGCCATCCGGCTCGAGCTGGGGGAGGAACCACCGGAGGCCCTCCAGATCAGCGCCGTGGAGGAGGAGGCTCGCCCCGGGGAACTCCCGCTTGAGCCGGGGGACCCCGCCGAGGTGGTCGGGATGGGCGTGAGTGAGGAGGATATACCGGAGGCGATGGCCCGCAAGGGCCCTGAGCAACCGCTCGTCCTCCGCACCGGGGTCGATGACTCCGGCCTCCTCGCCGGCCTTCAAGATGTAACAATTCGTGGCGAGCTCGCCGAGCACGAGCCGCTCAAGCTCGAGCTTGGGTTTGAGATTGAGCTCCATCACTGGCCTCCTTCCACCTCGTCCGGGCGACGGTCAGGACATAGACCTCCTCATACCCGCCCTCGCGGAGGGCCCGGCTGCACTCCTCCGCCGTCGCCCCGGTGGTGTAGACATCGTCGACCAGCAAGATCCTCTCGCATCTGGCCCGGCCAACTGGGGCGAAGGCCCCATGGACATTCTCCAGCCGCTCCTGGGGCTTGAGGGCCGTTTGATCGGCGGTCTCGCGGACCTTCGCCAGGGCGGGGACGACCGGGAGCTTCGCCAGCTTGCTCAACTCCCGGGCTAAGAGCTCGGCCTGGTTGAACCCCCTTTGATGGAGCTTAGCCTCGGTTAAAGGGACGAAGGTGAGGGCCTCGGCCCGGGCCAAAAGCCCCTCCCCGGCCTCCAGAAGGTAGCGGGCAAGCTCGCGGGCCAGGGCCCGCTCGCCCCCATACTTTAGGCCCTTGACCAGCTCGGCCAGCCCGGCCTCGTAGAAGCCGAAGCTCCGGGCCTCATTGAAGAACCAGGGCCGATTGGCGCAGTCCAGGCAGAGGTCGGCGTCAGCGCCAGCGGTGAGGGGCCCGCCGCAACGGGCGCATTCCGGCTCATCCGGCTTAGGGCGAGGGAGCCCGGCGTAGCATGTGGAGCAGATGTAGCCGGCCTCGGCGGCGATGGGGGCATTGCAAAGGTAGCAATGAGGCGGATAGAGGAGCTTGAGTGCCCCCCAGGCGAGTTGGCGCACCAACCCACTGATCCTGCTCTTGCTCTCGCCCTTGGGCTCAAAGACCGCCTGGTCACTGCTCCCCACCCCACCCCCCTTCCTTCATAGCCCCAGGAAATAGCGATGGAGCCGGAGGTCCCCCGTTAGCTCGGGATGGAAGCTGCTCACCAGGACCTTCCCTTCCCGGGCCAGGACCGGCAGCCCATCCTGATAGGCCAGGACCTCGACTCTCGGGCCGAAGGCCACGATCTTCGGGGCCCGGATGAAGACAGCCCGGAGCGGCGTCGGCCCGAGCCCCTTGACCTCGAGGTCCTCCTCGAAGCTCTCGATCTGCCGGCCATAGGCGTTCCTCCTCACGGTGATGTCGATCAGACCGAGCGGGGCGACCCGATCCTCTCCCAGGACCTCCCGCGCCAGGAGGATCAGCCCGGCACAGGTCCCGAAGAGTGGGAGCCCGGCTCTCCCCAATCGCCGGAGCTCCTCATCGAGGCCGCTCTCCCGCAAGAGGAGGGAGATGGCCGTCGATTCGCCCCCGGGGATGATCAGCCGCTCCACCCCCTCCAAATCCCAGGGCCGGCGGACCTCGACCCCCCGAGCACCCAGGCGCTCCACCGCCTGGAGGTGCTCCCGGAAGTCGCCCTGTAGCGCCAGGACCCCGACTCTCATCCCAACATTAGCATTCGCGAGTGCGCCCGCCGGCAAGATCGCACTCTACGCGCCTGCCAGCATGCAAGCGCTCCAGAGGCCGTCTCATCTCGTCTGGAGCAGTTGCTCTTGAGGGATCGCCTCGATGGGGATCCCCTTCATCGGCTCGCCCAGACCGGTGCTGACCTCGGCCAGCTTCTGGGGGTCATTATAGTATGTGACGGCCTGGACGATCGCCCTCGCCCGCTTCTCCGGATCACTAGACTTGAAGATCCCGCTCCCGACGAAGACCCCATCCGCCCCGAGCTGCATCATCATCGCCGCGTCGGCCGGAGTGGCGATCCCACCAGCGGCGAAGTTCACCACCGGGAGGCGGCCGGTCTCGGCGATCAACTGGAGGACCGCGAGGGGGGCTCCGATCTCCTTGGCGAACTCCACCAGTTCCTCCTCCGGCATATGACAGACCTCGCGGACCTGCTTATTGATCAAGCGCATGTGCCGGACGGCCTCGATCACATTCCCCGTCCCTGCCTCCCCTTTAGTCCGGAGCATCGCCGCCCCCTCGGCCAACCTCCTTGCCGCCTCCCCTAGGTCGCGGCAGCCGCAGACGAACGGGACTTTGAACCGCCACTTATCGATGTGGTGCCAGGGGTCCGCGGGGGTGAGCACCTCGGACTCATCGATGTAATCGACCCCGAGGGCCTCGAGGATCTGGGCCTCCACGAAGTGGCCGATCCGGCACTTGGCCATCACCGGGATCGAGACGGCCTCCTGGATCTCCTTGATCTTCTGAGGATCGGCCATCCGCGCCACTCCCCCGGCGGCACGAATGTCGGCCGGGACCCGCTCGAGGGCCATCACCGCCACCGCTCCGGCCGCCTCGGCGATCCTCGCCTGCTCAGCGTTAGTGACATCCATGATTACCCCGCCCTTGAGCATCTCCGCCAGACCGCTCTTCACCCTGAAGGTCCCGCGTTCCATTCTCCCTCCTCCCTTAATAGAATTGCAGTCGAATTATACCGAGCCCGAAGAGGCCCCTCAAGGGCGAGGGAAGGATCTTCCCTCCCTGAGAGGGGGAATTCGATCACCCCGCGGTGGTCCGGGTCTCAGCCAGAGCCCGAGCCACGGCCTCTCGCCCGAGCTGGAAGGCCCTCAAGTTCACCGCGGCCCAGCCGGGGGCGAAGGCCCTGATCCCCTCCTCGAGCGCCTCCGCGGGGAAGGGAAGGAGCTCCGTAGCGGCCAATGCCCCGAGCATCACCATGTTCAACGAGAGGGGCGAGCCGGCCTCCTCAGCCAAGGCCGTCGCATCGAGCTTGATCAGCCGCGCCACTCGCCCCTCTAACTCGGCGAGGGCCCGCTCGAGGTCCGGATACTCCCCGAGTTTGAGCGAGACCGTGATCGGCCTGATCGGATGAGTATTGGTGAGGACCCAGCTCCGCGGGGAGGCCTTCCCGAAGGCCAAGACCGCCCTCAAGGCCTCCAAGGGCTCGAAGGCCAGGATCACCTCGGCCCCGCCCCGGCCGAGGACCGGGCCTTTATACCCCCCGAGGAGGACCGCGGTCTCGACGATCCCGCCCCGCTGGGCCATCCCATGGACCTCGCTCACTACAGCCTCGAGGCCCCGGCGGAGGGCGGTCTCCCCCAGGAGCCGCGCGACGGTGAGAGTCCCCTGCCCCCCGACACCGATGATGTAGATCCTCAAGCGTTCAGGCATCGGGCCCCTCCTCGGCCTCGATCAGGGCATCGTTGGGGCAGAGCTGGGGGCAGACCCCACAGCCATTGCAGAGTGCCTCTTCGATCGCGATCTGGCCCGCCTCGTCCAGGGAGATGGCCGGGCAGCCGAAGGTGTCCAAGCAGGCATTGCAGTTGGCGCAGAGGCCGCAGGCCAGGCACCTCCGGGCCTCCGCTTGGGCCTCCACCTCATCGAGGCCGAGCTCGACCTGGCGGAAGTCCTCGCGCCGAGCGGTGGCCGGGGCCTGGGGCGGGGCAGCCCTGGAGCGGCGAGGGACCTCCGGGGGATGGTAGCGCTCCTCATGCTCCAGGTCGGCTAAGGAGGCGAAGTAGACCGGCTCGGCCCGCTCGCCCCGGAGGTAGAGGTCGATCCCCGCCGCGGCCCGCTTCCCCGCGGCGATCGCGGAGATGACCGTCCCCGGGCCGGTGGTGAGGTCCCCCCCAGCGAAGAGGCCCTCGACTGAGGTCATCATGTTCTGGTCCACGCGGGGTAGGCCGGCCTCGTCCAGTTCGATGCCCAATCCCGCGAGGAGGCCCGGCTCCGGCCTCTGCCCCGCGGCCACGAGCGCGGTCTCCGCCTCCAGAATAAATTCGGAGCCGGGGACCGGGATCGGCCGCCGGCGGCCACTGGCGTCCGGCTCGCCCAGCTCCGTCCGGACCAGCTCGATGGCCCGGAGCCTTCCCGACTCAACGATGAACCGGACGGGCGCGACCCGCTCGAGCAGCTCGACCCCCTCGGCCTCGGCTTGAGCGAGCTGCTCGCTGTGGGCCGGCATCTCCGCCCGCGACCGACGATACAGGATCGAGACCTTCTCTGCCCCAAGGCGGAGTGCGACCCGTGCCCCGTCGACCGCCGCGTCCCCGCCGCCGATCACTGCTACGGCTGGCCCGACCTTCGGCCTCCCGCCGAGGTTCACCTCCCTCAGGAAGGCGAGGGCCTCGTAGACCCCCTCGGCCTCCTCCCCGGGGATGTTCAGCCTGGTAGCGCTCTGGGCCCCCGCGGCGAGGAAGACCGCGCTCGTGCCTTCCAGGAGATCCGCGAGCTCCAGGTCAACCCCGAGGCGGAGGCCGCCCGCAAATTTCACCCCGAGCTCAAAGATCTCCGCTAATTCCTCCTCGAGCACCGGTCGAGGGAGGCGGTAGGCCGGGATCCCAGTGAGCAAGAGCCCGCCCGGCCTCTCGAGGGCTTCATAGATCGTCACGGCATAGCCCCGGAGCCGAAGGTCGTGGGCGCAAGTGAGCCCCGCCGGGCCGGCCCCGACGACCGCCACTTCCAGGCCGTTCTCAATGATCCCGGCCTTCAGCTCCTCGAGGAGCCGCCGCCGGGCCGCTGGGCTAGTTCGCTCCGCGGCGAACCGCTTCAGGGCATTGATCGCGACCGGCTGATCGTAATCGCCCCGGATGCAGCTCCGCTCACACGGCCCGGGGCAGACGAGCCCCAGGGTGTGAGGAAAAGGGACTCTCGAGCGGATGAGCCGGTAGGCCTCCTCATAGAGGCCAGCGGCAACCAGCCCGACATACCCTTGGACACAGATGTTGGCCGGGCAGGCAGCGACGCAGGGCGGGAGGGCCATCTTGCCCATGCCCATACCGGCCTGGACCTTCTGCAACGCCCGGAAGGATTCATACAAGAGCTCGAACGGGACGGGGCAGCGGAAGCCCGGCTGGCGGTTCCAGCAGCGCTTGCACCTCGTGAGATCGACCTTTACTGAGGCCATTCCAATTTCAGCCCTCCTGGCCGAGGAGCACACAAGGGTGGCGGGAGATCACGACCGTCAGCTCCGCCTCGCTCTCCTTGAGGGCCTCCTGGAAGGCCGCGACCGCCCCTTGAAGGTCCTGCGGGTCGATGACATGGATCTTCCGGACTCCGCAGCCTGAGAGGAGTCGCTCGAGCGGGACCGGCTCGGCCGGGCCCAAGGCCGAGGAGGCCAGCCCGGGATGGGGCTGGTGCCCGGTCATCGCCGTCGTCTGATTATCCAGGACCACGACCAAGAACTTATGCCCATTATGGACAGCATTGACGATCGCGGGTATCCCGGCATGGAAGAGGGTCGAGTCCCCGATGAAGGCGATCACTCGTTGGTCCGTGGCCCGGGCGAAGCCACCGGCCGTCCCGACCGACGAGCCCATGCAGAGCAGATGGTCGGCCATGGAGAGGGGCGGGAGCAATCCCAAGGTATAGCAGCCGATGTCGGTGGTGAAGATCGTGTTCTCCGCCTCCTTCCCTAAAGCTAGCTTGAGGGCATAATATGTGGCGCGGTGGGGGCAGCCGGGACAGAGGACCGGCGGGCGATCAGGAAGCCTCCACTCTGGCTCGGCCTCGGGCGGAGGAGTGGTCGCTTCCTCCTCCTTCAATCCTAGGGCTTGAGCGAGCGCGCTCCTCACCCGGTCGGGATCATACTCATAGAGCCTCGAGAGCCCGCCCGTCCCCTTCCCGAGGATCTTCACTTTGAGCCCCAACTCCTGGGCCCTCGCCCGGAGGGCTGCCTCCAAGAGGGGCTCGAGCTCCTCGACCACGAGGACCCGCTCGACCGACTCCAGGAACCGCGCGATGAGCTCCCTCGGCAGGGGATAGCTCATCCCCAGCTTCAGGAGCCTCACGCGGTCCCAGGCCCCTAACTCCTCGATGGCATCGTAGACATAAGTGTAGGAGACCCCCGAGGTGGCGATCCCCAGCTCCTCTCCCTCCCCTAAGAGGAAGTTGAAGGGCGAGCCCTCGGAAAGGGCCTCGGCCCGCGCCAGCCGCTCCAGGAGGAGCTTGTGGGCCCGGCGGGCCACGGAGGGGACGATCACGAACCTGAAGGGGTCCTTCTCGAAATGGCCTTTGACCCTCCTCTCTCGGGCCTGCGGGAGCTTCCCGACCTCCACCCCCGCGCGGGTGTGCGCGACCCTGGTGGTCAGCCGGAGCAGGACCGGGAGCTCGAGCTCCTCCGAGAGGGGGAAGGCCGCCTTGGCCATAGCGTAGGCCTCTTTCGGGTCGGAAGGCTCCAGAAGCGGCGCCCCGGCGAGGTAGGCGTAGTAGCGATTGTCCTGCTCGTTCTGGGAGGAGTGCATGCTCGGATCGTCGGCCGTCACGACCAGGAGCCCCGCCCTCGTCCCGGTGTAGAGGGTGCTGATGAAGGCGTCCGCGGCCACATTCAGCCCGACATGCTTCATCGCCACGAGCGCGCGGACCCCCGAGATCGCGGCCGCGGCGGCCAGCTCCAGGGCCACCTTCTCATTGACGGAGTATTCAAAATAGAGCCCGCACTCCTTCGCCAGGCGGGCGAGGGTGTCCCCGATCTCCGAGGCCGGGGTCCCAGGATAGGTGGTGGCGAAGCCCAAGCCGGCCTCGAGCGCCCCTCGGACGAGCGCCTCATTCCCCAAGAGGAGCTGCTTCTTGGCCAGGAGCTCGGGCATGGGAGCCAAATTATAGCAAATGCCCGCGCTTTCCGCACCGGCCCTCCCTCGCCCTATTGACGCCCTCTTGCCATTGGGGCTAAAATTTCTGCTCATTCCAGGTCAGGGTCAAGCGAGCAAGATGGGCAAGGGCGAGCGAGCGCGAGCTTTCCAAGGGCTGGAGAGCCCGGCAGCAGGACCGAAGCCGCGGCTGGGGCCGGGAGGGCTGGTCCGGGCCCTCCGGCACCGGAACTACCGGCTCTTCTTCAGCGGGCAGAGCATCTCCCTGATCGGGACCTGGATGCAGCGGATCGCCCTGAGCTGGCTCGTCTACCGCCTGACGGGGTCCGCGCTCCTCTTGGGGCTGGTCAGTTTCGTCTCCCAGCTCCCGACCTTTGTCCTCGCCCCATTCGCCGGGGTCTGGAGCGATTGGGGGAACCGCCAGAAGATCATCATCCTCACCCAGTCCCTCGCCATGCTCCAGGCCGGGGTCCTGGCGGCCCTCGTCCTCACCGGCGCGATCGCCGTCTGGCAGATCGTCCTCTTGGGGATCTTCCTCGGCTTGGTCAATGCCGTCGACATGCCGGTCCGGCAGGCTTTCGTGGTGGAGATGATCGAGGACCGCCAGGACCTGGGGAATGCGATCGCCTTGAACTCCTCGATGGTGAACAGTGCGAGGCTCATCGGCCCCTCGATCGCCGGGGTCCTGGTCGCGGCCCTCGGGGAGGGGGTCTGCTTCCTCCTCAACGCTCTCAGCTACCTCCCGGTCATCGCGGCCCTGGCGGCCATGCGGGTCCAGCCGCGGGAGCCGCGTGGCCAGGCCGTGCGAGTCTGGGCGGAGCTACGCGAGGGGTTCGATTACGCCTTCGGGTCGCCCCCGATCCGGGCGATCCTCCTCCTCCTGGCCGTGATCAGCCTCCTGGGGATGCCCTACACGGTCCTCATGCCGGTCTTCGCCCGAGAGGTCCTCCACGGCGGGCCGAGCACCCTGGGGTTCCTCATGGGGGCCGTGGGGCTGGGGGCCCTCCTAGGCGCGATCTATCTTGCCTCTCGGCGGGGAGTCCTCGGCCTGGGGAGGTTCATCGCCCTCGCCTCGACCATCTTCGGCTTCGGGCTGATCGCCTTCTCCCTCTCCCGGGCCCTCTGGCTCTCGCTACTCTTGCTCCTAGTCGCTGGCTTCGGGATGACGGCCCAAGCGGCCGCGAGCAACACTGTCTTGCAAACGATCGTGGCAGAGGACAAGCGCGGGAGGGTCATGAGCCTCTACACCATGGCCTTCATGGGGATGTTCCCCTTCGGGGGACTCCTCGCCGGCGGGCTGGCCGGGCTGATCGGCCCGACGGAGACGGTCCTCCTCGGCGGGGTGAGCTCGATCTTGAGCGCCCTCTTCTTCACCCGGCGGCTTGGGGCTTACCTCAGGGGCAAGGGGGAGGCCGTCCCCCCGCAGGTCCGGGAGGTCTGGGAAGGCGGGCCGTTCGGCTAGCCAGTTAGGGCGGGGTAGGGAAGCAAGGGCTTGCCCAGCCCGAAGCGATTATGTTAAGATCAGAGCAGGTTTGGGGGCCGGGCGGCCGCCATTGAGGGCTCGGGATGGAGGCTCGAATGGGCAGGCCCGGTCCCCAACTCGATTATACCAAAGGGGGTCGACTGCGGCGGTAAGATGAGATGAAGGCACTCGTGACCGGCGGGACGGGGTTCATCGGGGCCAATGTCGTCCGGGCCCTGCTTGCAAGGGGCTATCGCGTGCGGGTTCTCCTCCGGCCCGGTTCCAATCGGCGGAATTTGGAGGGCCTCCAGGTCGAGCTGGCCTGGGGGGACATTCGCGATCGGGGCTCGCTCGAGCGGGCCTTAGAGGGCTGCTCCCTCCTCTTCCATGTCGCGGCCTTGTATTCCTTTTGGGTTCGCCCGCGGAACTTGATCTACGAGGTAAATGTCGAGGGGACGCGGAACGCCTTGCAAGCGGCCCTCGAGCGCGGGCTCGAGCGGGTGGTCTACACCAGCTCTGTGGCCGCGCTCGGCCTCCCCAAGGGGAAGGAGCCGGCGGACGAGGAGACCCCGGTCGAGCCCGAGGCGATCATCGGCGACTACAAGCGGAGCAAGTATCTGGCGGAGCAGGTGGCCCTCCAGTTCGCTGAGCGAGGCCTCCCGGTGGTGATCGTCAACCCGAGCCTCCCAGTCGGGCCCTACGATATCAAGCCCACCCCCTCGGGCCGGATCATCCTCGACTTCCTGAACCGAAGGATGCCGGCCTACATGGATACGGGGATGAACATCGTCGATGTCGAGGATGTCGCGTTAGGGCATCTCCTGGCGGCGGAGAAGGGAAGGGTCGGCGAGCGCTACATCCTCGGTGGGGAGAACCTGACGATGAAGGAGCTGCTGGCCCTCCTCGCGGAGATCACCGGCCTGCCGGCCCCGAAGATCAAGCTCCCTTACTACCCCCTCCTCGGCCTCTCCTACTTGAATTCCGCCTTCTGCACCCTCACTGGCGCGACCCCGCGGATGACCCCGGAGACGATCCGGATGTCCCGGCATTATATGTTCTACAACCCGAGCAAGGCCGTAAGGGAGCTAGGTTTCCCCCAGACCCCGGCGAGGACGGCCCTCCAGAAGGCCGTGGATTGGTTCCGTGCCAACGGCTATGTCAAGGTCAGGGGCGGCTGAGCGCGCCCTTCACCAGTTCGGCCCCCATCTTCCACAGCCCGCCGGGGAAGCGCTGGGCCTCGGCCAGGACCTGATCGAGCGCTTCGAGGGCGTAATCGATCTCCTCCTCACCGATGACCAGCGGCGGGAGGAACTTGATGATGTTCACCCGGTGGCCGGAGACCTGGGTGAGCAAGCGGTGGTCCCGCATCAGGCTCATCACCACCATCTGGGCAAAGAGCCCCTCCTGGACCTTCTCCAGCCCTGCCCAGGCCGCGCGGAGGGCCAACGAGCGCGGGGGGCCGAACTCGATCCCCACCATCAGCCCCTTCCCCCGGACATCCTTCACCAGCTCATATTTCGCCTGCAACTTCCCAAGGCCGGTGAGGAACCGTTCCCCCAGGCGGGCGGCCCGCTCGACTAAGCCCTCCTTCTCCAGGACTTCCAGGGTCGCCAGCCCCGCGCCCATCGCCAGTTCGTTCATCCCGAAGGTGTTGGAGTGGACCACCGACCGCTCCAGCCCGGAGAAGACCCTCTTGTGGATCTCCCGGCGGGTGAGGACCGCTCCGACGGGGATGTAGCCCCCGCTCAGGGCCTTGGAGATCGTGACGATGTCCGGCTCCAGGCCCCAGTGCTCCCCGCAGAAGAACCGCCCGGTCCGCCCCAGCCCGGTCTGGACCTCATCGAGGATGAAGAGGGCCTTGTGCTCGCGGCAGAGCCGCTGGGCCTCGGGGAGGAAGCGCTCGTCCGGGACATAGACTCCTTTCCCCTGGATCGGCTCGGCAATGAAGGTCGCGACATCGCCCTGCGCGAGCTCCCGCTCCAGGGCCTCGAGGTCGTTCATCGCGATCGCGCTCGCCGGGAGGAGCCTCCCGAAGCCGGAGCGGAAGTGCTCGCTCCCGTTCACTGAGAGGGCCCCCAGAGTCAGCCCGTGGAAGGCATGGTCCAAATAGATGAACCTCTCCCGGCCCGTGGCCGCGCGGGCGAACTTCAGGGCCCCCTCGATGGCCTCCGCCCCGGAGTTGGTGAAGAAGACGGCGTCCAGGCCGGGGAAGCTCGCCCGCGTCCGCTCGACCAGCCGCTCCGCGAGCAGGCCAGCGAGCAGTGGGCAGTCCATCTGGACGAGGTTGGGCCGGTCGAGCTCGAGCAGCTCGTGCAGGGCCCGCTTGAGCGCGGGATGGCTCCGCCCCAGATGGTAGACCCCATATCCCCCGAGGAAGTCGAGATACTTGTTGCCGGCCTGGTCGTAGAGATAGGCCCCTTCCCCCTTGGTGTAGACCTTATCGTAGCCGATGATCTCCAAGACCCGGACGAAGAGGGGATTGATGTATCTCTTATGCAATTCATAGGCTTCTTCCGCGCGAGCCGCAATCAGCTGAGCTAGCTCCATCTTCTATCTCACCTCCCGGCCAAGACTAGCATCTCCGGCAGGGGATATGAAATTCCCTCCTTGACCCTCGGCTGGCCGATCCGCTAGATTGGCCCCGACCCTTGCATTCCCCGAAGGAGGGATGGTCATGAAGAGATCGGTTCTGACACTTTACATGCTCCTCGTGGTCTTACTGGCCCTGGAGAGCGGCCTGGCCCAGGACCCGGCGGCCTTGATCGCCGAGGCCGACGGGCTCTACGACCGCTGGAGCGGGGAGTTCGACTTCGCCGCCTATGAAGGGCGACTGCGGCGGGCGATCGAGCTCTGGGAGCAGGCCCTCCCGCTGATCCCCCCAGACCAGGTCCAGACGAAGGCCCATGTGCTGAACCGCCTCGCTCAAGCGTATTTCGAGCTGGCCGAGGGCTATATCGCCAAGTATGCCGAGAGGGAGCCAGCCTACGGGAAGGGGAAGGACTATGCACTGGAGAGCCTCCGGCTCGATCCGGAGTTCGTCCGGACTGAGGGGGAGAGCTTCCGGGCCGCCCTCCGCTTAGCCAAAGATATCGCGGCGATCTTCTGGTATGGCAATAACCTAGGGAGATGGCTCAATTACCATGCGATGACAGCCCTCACCGGCGGGACGCTCGATGTCCGGGCCGCATTCGAGCGGTCGGTCGAGCTCGATGAGACCTACGACGGCGGTGGGCCGCACCGGGCGTTAGCGGCCTTCTTGGCCCAGGTCCCGAGCTTCCTCGGGGGCGATCTTGAGGGCTCGAAGCCCCACTTCGAGCGGTCGATCCAGATCGACGCGGAGTATCTGGAAAACTATGTCAACTACGCCGAATTCTACGCTAAAGCCAAGAAGGACTGGGCCCTCTTCTGCGGCCTCCTCAGGACGACTTTAGAGAAGGCCCAGGACCCGGCGGTGATGGCCAAATGGCCGTTCTATAACAAGCTGGCGGTCGACCGGGCCAGGGCCCTCTGGCAGGAGCAAGGCGAGCGGGTCTGTAAGTAGCTACTTGGCTAAGATCCTGGCCAGCTCCAGGAGCCGTGGGTCCAGGGCCTTCTTGTTCTTGACCACCTCGGAGAGAGGCGTGGCCGCGACCTCGCCGTTGAGCCAGCCGACGAGGAGGCCATGCTCTCCCCGGATGAGGTGCTCGACCGCCGCCGCGCCGAGCCTTGTAGCGAGGAGCCGGTCGAAGGCCCCCGGTGCCCCGCCCCGCTGGACATGCCCGAGGATCGTGACCCTCAGCTCGAAGCCCAGCCTCTTTTGGTGCTCCTGGAAGTAGGCGGCCAGCCGGGTGGCATTGTAGTAGGCCCCTTCGGCCACGACCACGATCGCATGCGGCTTCCCCCGCTCGTAGGCCGCGTGGAGCTCCGCGGCCAGGGCCTCGGGATCGGCCTCCACCTCGGGGATCACGATCGCCTCGGCCCCGCCGGTCAGGCCCGCGACTAAGGCCAGGTAGCCGCACTGGCGGCCCATCACCTCCACGAGGAAGGCCCGCTGGTGCGAGGAGGCCGTGACCTTGAGCCGGTCGATCGCCTCTAAAGCGATGTTGAGGGCCGTATCGACCCCGATCGACGGCTCCGAGCCATAAAGGTCATTGTCGATCGTCGAGGCCACGCCCACGACGGGGAAGCCCATCCGGGCCAAGGCATAAGCCCCTGCCTGGGAGCCGCTCCCGCCGATGACGATCAACCCCTCGATCCCCTGCTGGTGAAGCCGCTCGAGGGCCTGCCGCTGGCCCGCCTCGGCCTCGAACTCCGAGCAGCGGGCGCTCCCCAGGATCGTCCCGCCCCGTTGGATGATCCCGCCGACATCGCGGGCCCCCAGCGGGCAGAACTCGCCAGCGATGAGCCCGGCATAGCCCCGCCGGACGCCGAGGACCTCGAGGCCCTTCTCAAGCCCGACTCGGACAACCGCCCGGATGGCGGCGTTCATCCCCGGGGCGTCCCCGCCGCTGGTCAGGACCGCGAGCCGCTTCATTCATATCCCCAGCTCAGCCCGGGTCTGGATGAAGGCCAGGATCTTGTCCCGGGCCAGCATCCCTACCAGGCTCTCATCGGTCACGACGGGGAGCTGGTTGATGTCCTCCTGGGTCATGAGCTGGAGGGCGGCTAGGAGCTCGGCCTCGGGAGCGATCGTCTTCACCTGCTCGAGGGGGATCATCACCTCCGCCACGCGGGTCGTGGCCCAGCGCTCGCGGGGGACCTCCCTCAGCTTGTGGACCGTCACCACTCCGAGGAGCCGCCCTTCGGAGATCACCGGGAGGCAGCGGCGGAGCGAGGTGAGGACATGCTCCTCCACCAGCTCCTGGAGGGAGAGCTCGGGGGGGACCTGGGGCCAGTCGCTGGTCAGGACCTCTCGGACCTTATGGCCTTGGAGGAGCTCCTGGAGGGTGAACTGCCGCCAGCTCTGGGCCGCGGCGTTCTCCAGGAACCAGCCGATGAAGGCCAGCCAGAGCCCATTGATCCACAAGCCCCGGAAGATCAGCATCACCCCGGCGAGGATGAAGAGGAAGGCCACCGCCCGGCCGATCGCCGCGGCGAGCTGGGTGGCTCGCCGGAGGTCCTTGGTGATCGCCCAGACGAGCGAACGGAAGAGCCGCCCGCCGTCCAGTGGGAAGCCGGGGATCAGATTGAACCCCGCGAGCATGAAGTTCACGAAGCTCAGCCACTGAGCGAGCGCCGCTAGGGGATGATCCCGGCCCCGCATGGCCCACCAGATCCCCCCGAAGACCAGCCCGAGGGCGAGGCTCGTGAGCGGCCCGGCGATGGTGAACCTGAACTCATCCCGCGCGGACTTCGGCTCCTCCGTGATCTGGGAGACCCCGCCGAAGATGAAGAGCCGGATGCTCCGGACCGGCGTGCCGTGGCGGCGGGCCATGAGGCTGTGGGCCAGCTCGTGGGCCAGGACCGACCCGAAGAAGAGGAGGCTCGTGACCAGCCCGACTCCCCAGTAGAGGCCCGCGGGCCAGCCGGGATAACCTTGAGGGAAGTAGCCTACAGCCAGGGACCAAGCGACCAGGATGAAGATGATGAACCAGGAGTAGTCCAGCTCGATCTCGATCCCGAAGATCCTCCCCAAAGAGAGCGCATTCCTCATCATCTCATCACACCTCACGGGCGAGGAAAATTACGCTGGGATTATACCACTCCCGCAGCAGATGAACAATCTTCCACACCGCAGGGGGCTCGCTTCACTCCCGCTCCGGCCCATCCCGGCCAGCCCCAGGGTCGGAGTCGGCGGGGCGAGCCCGCTGACGCCGGAGGCGGAGGATAAGGATATAAGCTAAGACGATAACCGCCAGGCCGATGGCCGTATAGATTGTGACCTCGCGCAGGTATGGCCGGAGGAGGGCCTGGTTCTCGCCGATAAAGTAGCCGAGATAGGCCAGGATGGCCGTCCAGATCCCCGCCCCGAGGGCAGTGAAGAGCGCGAACTGCCCCAGAGCCATGCGGGCCAAGCCGGCAGGGAGGGAGATATACTGCCGCAGGCCGGGGATAAGCCGCCCGACGAAGGTCCCGATCGCACCGTGCCTCCTGAGGTAGCCTTCGGCCTTGGCATACCCTTTCGCTGTCAGGCCGAAGTAGCGCCCGAGCCGGAGGAGGAGGGGCCGGCCCAGCTTGAGCGCGAGCCAATAATTGAAGAGGGCCCCGAGGAGTGAGCCCAAGAGCCCAAAGAGGATCACCAGCCCCAGGCTCAGCTTCCCCTGGCTGGCGAGATACCCTGCCGGCGGGATGATCACCTCGCTGGGGAAGGGGAAGAACGAGCTCTCGAGGAACATCCCGACGATGAGCCCGGGGTAGCCGACCTTATTCACGATAGCGACGATGAGCGCGACGAGTTGCTCCACAGTAAGGCCGATCTAGGGTTAGATCTCCTCCCAGTTCTCCCCGACTTTTATATCGACCTTTAAAGGGACCCGGAGGGCCATGACTCGCTCCATCGTCTCCTTGATCAAGGGAGCGGCCCGCTCGACCTCCGCTTCGTCGAGCTCGAAGAGGAGCTCGTCGTGGATCTGGAGGAGCATATCCGCTTTGATCTCCCCCGCCTTGATCTTCTCATAGACCCGGAGCATCGCCAGCTTCATCAAGTCGGCGCTCGAGCCTTGGATTGGGGTATTAATGGCGTTCCGCTGGTCGTAGCTCCGCAGGTTATGGTCCCGGCTGGTGATATGCGGCAGGTATCTTCGCCGATTGAGGATCGTCGTAGCATAGCCTTGGCTCTCGGCCTCGCGGATCTTCTCCTCGATGAACTCCTTGACTCTTGGGTAGCGGGCAAAATACTTATCGAGGTATTGCTGGGCCTCCTTCTGGGGGATCCCCAGCTCCTTGGAGAGGCGGAAGGCGCTCACGCCGTAGATCGTGGCGTAATTGACCCGCTTGGCGATCTCCCTTTGGGCCTTGGTCACCTTCTCTTTAGGGACCTCGAAGAGCTCCGCGGCCGTCCGGGTGTGGAGGTCCTCCTCCTCGCGGAAGGCCCGGATTAAGTTCTCATCCCCTGAGAGGTGGGCGAGCATCCTCAGCTCGATCTGGGAGTAGTCGGCCGCGAGGAGCTTCCGCCCCTTCGGGGCGATGAAGGCCCTGCGGATCTGGCCTCCCAGCTCGGTCCGCACTGGTATGTTCTGGAGATTCGGATCTGAAGAGGACAACCTCCCGGTCGCCGTCACCGATTGGTTGAAGGAGGTGTGGATCCTCCCGGTCCGGGGGTTGATGTATTCCGGGAGCTTCCGGATATAGGTGTTGAGCAGCTTCTCCAGCTCGCGGTAGGTGACGATCTTCTCCGGGAGGGGGTGCTGCAGGGCCAGCTCTTTGAGGACGAGCGAGTCGGTCGAGGGGCCGGTCTTGGTCTTCTTGATCACGGGGAGCTTCAGCTTCTCGTAGAGGATGGAGGCCACCTGCTTGGGCGAGGCGGGGTTGAACTCCTCCCCCGCGAGGTGGAAGATCTCCTGCCGCAGGTTTCCCAAGAGGACCTCGATCTCCTTCGCTTGCTCCTCCAGAACTCGCGGGTCCATCAAGACCCCCGCGAGCTCCATCTCCACCAGGACCTCGATGAGGGGGAGCTCGACCTCGGTGAAGAGCTGGTAGAGCCCCTTCTCTTGGAGTTCTTTGACCATCAGGTCCTTCAAGCGGAGGACGATCTCCGCGTCCTCGCCGGCGTAGCGGGTGGCCTCCTCGATCGGGACCTTCCGCATGTCCTGATCGGACAGCTCCTTGTAGCTCGTCACCTCCCGCTTGAGGTAGCGGGCGGCCAGCTCCCCCAAATCCTTCCGGCTCGTGGGGTCTAGAAGATAGGCCGCGAGCATGGAGTCGAAGGCGATCTCCTTCAGCTTGATCCCGTATCGGCGGAGGACCTTGGCATCGTATTTCAAGTTCTGGCCGAGGACCCTCTTCCCGTCCTCGAGGAAGGGCCTGAGCTTCTCCAAGACATATTCTCGCCCGAGCTGCTGAGGCGCGCCGAGGTAGTCGTGGCCGACGGGGATGTAGAAGCCCTCGTAGGGCTCGAAGGCCAGTGCGATCCCCACGATCTCGGCTTGCATCGAGTCCTGGCTCGTCGTCTCCAGGTCGAGGGCGAACTCCTCCGCGGAGGCGAGCCGCTCGAGGAGCCTCTCGAACTCCGCCTCGGTCAGGATCGTGTGGTAGCGGCCCTCGCTCGTGGCCTTCTGGGCCAGCCCGAGCTCCTTGAGGATCGAGCGGAACTCCAGCTCCTCCAGGAGCGTGCGGAGCCTCTCCTCATCCCTTGTGCTGGGGCGACAGGCCTCGAGCGGCTCCGGGCCGAGCTCGAGCTCGACCTCGCGGAGTTGGACCAGCTCTCGGCTGAGGAGGGCCAGCTCCCGGTGCTTGAGGAGGCTCTCCCGGACCCGGGCGTTCCCGACCTTCTCGGCGTTCTCCAGGACACCCTCGAGCGAGCCGAACTCCGCGAGGAGCCGCTGGGCCGTCTTCTCCCCGATCCCCGGGACCCCGGGGACATTGTCGACCTTATCCCCGACGAGGGCGAGGTAGTCCCGGACCAGTTCGGGCGGGACCCCTAAGTGCTCCTTCACTCCCGCCCGGTCGAGGAGCTCGACCTCCTGGCGGGGCGGGCGGGCCGGCTTGAGGACCTTAATCTTATCGTCCACGAGCTGCATCAGGTCCTTGTCCCCCGAGACGATCAGGACCGGGACTCCCCTCTCCGCGGCCAGATGAGCGAGCGTGGCGATGAGGTCGTCGGCCTCATAGCCCTCCTTGGCGAATGAGGGGATCCCCCAGGCCTGGAGGAGCTCCTTGACCTTAGGGAGCTGGGCCGCCAGGGCCTCGTCCATCACCGGCCTGGTGGCCTTATACTCCTCATAGCGCTCGTGGCGGACCGTCTTCCCCTTGGAGTCGAAGGCCACGGCCATGTATTCCGAGGGGTAGTCGTGGAGGAGCTTGAGCAGCGTCCGAACGAAACCGTAGATCGCGCCGGTGGGGAAGCCACTGGAGGTGGCGAGCTCCCGCATCACATGATAAGCGGGGTAGATGATCGAGCCGGCATCGATGAGCAGGAGCCGCCGCTTCGGTCCGGGCTCAGGAAGAGGAGTGGATGCGAACATGGGCCTCACCTCGGTGATCCCCTCTCAAGAGGTGGCAGAGCGCGATTGCCAGGGCATCGGCCGCATCGTCCGGCTTGGGGGGCTCTCGCAGGCCGAGGAGCCGGGCCACCATCGCCTGGATCTGCTGTTTCGTCGCCCGGCCGAAGCCGGTGAGCTGGAGCTTCACCTGGAGAGGGGTGTAACTGTTGAGAGGGAGCCCGACCGTGGCGAGGAGGATCACCCCTCTCGCCTCGGCCACGGAGATCGCGGTCTTGGTGTTCTTGGCGAAGTAGAGCTCCTCCACCGCCAGCTCATCAGGGCAGAACTCCTCCACTAGCCCGCGCATCTCCTCATAGATCGTCAAGAGGCGCATGGGGAGCGGCTCCCCCGCGGGAGTGGTGATCACCCCAGCCTCGACGAGCCTGAAGGGTTCCCCGCCGCGGCTTCGGCCGCGCCCCCGGGCTGCCTCCTCGACGAGCCCATACCCCGTGGTCGCTAGCCCGGGATCGACCCCCAAGACCCTCATCGGGCGGGCTTCTCTCTCCCTTTCCCTCTCCCTCTCCCTTTTCTTCTCCCTCTCGTTCTCGATCCGCCGTTCCCTCCTCGGCCTCACATCCTTCATTCCTGCCACATCATAATAGATCCAAGAGCTGCGCCAGGCGCGGGTCGACCTCCGGCCGGAGGGCCGGGCAGTCGGGGTGGTGCTCCTCCTCGTTTAAGTTTACCCCGCAGGAGGGGCAGAGCCCACGGCAGTCCGGGGCACAGAGCGGCTTGGGGCCGAGCGCGCTCAGGATCAGGCTCTGGAGGTAGGGCTCGATGGCCACCTCTTCAGCCTCATCGGGGTAGGTGAAGTCATCGTCCTCCAGCCGGACCTCGTGCTCCTCGCGCAGCGTGATCTCTTCCTCCTTCTCGACCGTCTGGGTGAAGTGCGCTAAGCAGCGGCTGCACTCCCGCTCCACCTCCGCCTTGAGGGCCAGGGTCAGATGGACCTTCCCCCCCTGGTAGACCGCCCGGCCGTGGAAGGTGACCCGACTCCCTTGGGCCATCACTGTCCCTCCGTGTGCGATCGGTGGGAGCTCGATCTGGCCGGAGAAGGGGAAGGCCATTCCCGGCTCCTTCTTGAGCTGCTTGATCGGAAGATTCATCTTCGCTCACCTCGAATGATAGCGTCCGCCAGAATGACCGCCTGCTTGACGGCCCGGACATCGTGGACCCGGACGATGTCCGCCCCTCGGGCGATCCCTAGGACGACGGCGGCGATCGTCCCCGGGAGCCGCTCGCCCACCGGGGCCCCGCTCAGTTGGCCGATAAAGGACTTCCTCGAAGGCCCGATGAGGATCGGCCTCCCCAGGGCCTTCAGCTCGTCCAGCCTCCGGAGGATCTCGAGGTTATGGGCGACCGTCTTCCCGAAGCCGATCCCCGGGTCCAGGATCAGCCGCTCCGGGGCGATCCCGGCCTCGACCGCCGCGGCCACCCTCTCCCGCAAGAAGGCCCCGATCTCCCCGACGACATCGTCGTATCTCGGGTTCTCCTGCATCGTCCTCGGCTCCCCTTGCATGTGCATCAGGACTACGGGCGCCTCACATCCGCGGAGGACCTCGCTCATTCGCGGATCGAACCTCAAGGCGGAGATGTCATTGACCATGGCCGCACCGGCCTCGAGGGCCGCCTCGGCCACCGCGGCCTTGTAGGTGTCGATGGAGATCGGGACCTTCACCTCCTTGCTGAGCCCCTTGATCACGGGGATCACGCGCTCGAGCTCCACCTCCACTGGGACGGGGACGGCCCCGGGGCGGGTCGATTCGCCCCCGATGTCGATGATGTCCGCCCCCTCCTCAGCCAGGGCCAAGGCGTGGGCGATCGCCCTCTCCGGATCGGCGTAGAGCCCCCCGTCGGAGAAGGAGTCGGGCGTGACATTGACGACCCCCATGATCAGGGTCCGCTCCCCTAGTCCTAGCTCCGCGAGCGTGGGTGCGAGCCCGAGCCTGTCCATCGCTCGATCATATCACAACCTTAAACTCTCAGCAACGGCGATCCGATCCGATTGCGCCACCAGGGCCGGAAGTGCTAAGCTATGACAGCTTGGATAGCCTGGAGTCTGGCCGGAGGTGAGCCGATTTGGAGATGTATCCAATTTATTCCTTCTTCTCCGAGGAGCACCGGATCCTCAAGAGGATGGTCCGTCAGTTCGTGGAAGAGGAGCTGAACCCCCATGTTGAAGAGTGGGAGGAGGCTGGGCTCATCCCCCGAGAGGTCTTCAAACGGCTCGGAGAGCTCGGCCTCTTGGGGATCAGGTTCCCCGAGGAGTATGGCGGGACCGGGGCCGATATGAAGACGACGGTCGCCTTCGTCGAGGAGCTCGCGCGGTGCCGCTCCCGGGGCCTAGTGATGGGGGTCCTCGTCCACACCGACATGTCCTCACCATATCTTGCCCGCTGGGGGACCGAGGAGCAGAAGCGGCGCTGGCTCCCGGGGATCATCTCCGGGGAGAGGATCTGCGCCATCGCGCTCACTGAGCCCGGTGCGGGGAGCGATCTGGCCGGGATCAGCACGACCGCGCGGCGGGAAGGGGACCACTATATTGTGAACGGGAGCAAGGTCTTCATCACCAACGCCCTCAATGCCGACCTCTTCTTCGTCCTGGTCAAGACCGCCCCGGAGCTCGGCCACCGCGGGATGTCGTTGCTATTGGTCGAGAAGGGGGCTCCAGGGTTCACCGTCCGGCGGATGCCGAAGAAGTTGGGGATGCACGGCTCGGACACCGGGGAATTGACCTTCGAGGACTGCCCTGTGCCCATAGAGAACCTGATCGGGGAGGAGAACCGCGGCTTCTACCAGGTGATGAGCGGCCTCCAGATCGAGCGGCTCGTCTCCTCCGTGGCGATGGTCGGCCATGCCCAGCAGGCGATCGAGGACGCCATCCAGTATGCCCAGGAGCGGGAGCTCTTCGGCCAGAGGCTCGCTGACTTCCAGGTGACCCGCCACAAGCTGGCCAAACTCCAGACCAAGCTCGAGGCGGCCAGGCAGCTCACCTATGCCGCGACCCGGACGATCGATGAGGGCCTGGATGCCACCGCGGTCGTCTCGATGTGCAAGGCCTTCTGCGCCGATGTGGCTTGCGAGGTGGCCGATGAGTGCTTGCAACTCCACGGCGGCTATGGCTACATGGAGGAATACGATATCGCCCGGCTCTACCGTGACATCCGGCTATGGAAGATCGGGGCCGGGGCCACGGAAGTGATGTATGAGGTGATCGCCAAGAAGATGGGCCTCCGAGAGCGAAAGCAGGAGATGATCAGAACATGAGGCATACTTCTGAGGTCCGGGACCCCCGGCTCGCCCCGCGCGGAAGGATGAAGCTCGAGTGGGCCGAGGCCCATATGCCTCTGCTCAACAAGATCAAGGAGCGGTTCGAGCGCGAGCGCCCCTTCTCCGGGCTTAGGGTCGGGATCAGCATCCACCTCGAGGCCAAGACGGCCTGTCTGGCCCGGGCCTTCCAGGCCGGCGGGGCCGAGGTGGCCCTCACCGGGAGCAATCCCCTCTCGACCCAAGACGATGTGGCCGCGGCCTTAGCCGAGGCGGGGATCGCGGTCTTCGCCAAGCACGGTGTCTCCATGGAGGAGTATGAGCGGCACCTCAACCTCGTCCTGGACTCGAGGCCGGACTTGATCATCGACGACGGCGGGGACCTCGTGAGGCTCCTCCATACGAGCCGGCAGGAGCTGAGGCCGCTCGGGGGCTGCGAGGAGACGACCACCGGGGTCCAGCGGCTCCGGGCGTTAGAGCGGGCCGGGAAGCTCCGCTTCCCGATGTTCGCGGTCAACGATGCCAAGATGAAGAGGCTCTTCGACAACCGCTATGGGACCGGCCAGTCGGTCTGGGACGGGATCATCCGGACCACGAACCTCTCGGTCGCGGGGAAGACCGTGGTCGTGGCCGGCTACGGCTGGTGCGGGAAGGGGATCGCCCTGCGCGCGCGGGGCCTGGGGGCGAATGTGATCGTCACCGAAGTCGATCCCATCCCCGCCCTCGAGGCGGCGATGGAGGGCTTTCGGGTCATGCCGATGAGGGAAGCCGCGAAGGTCGGAGAGATCTTCATCACCGCCACGGGGTGCATCGATGTCATCGACGAGGAGAGCCTGAAGCTCGTGAAGGACGGGGCGATCCTCGCCAATGCCGGCCACTTCGATGTCGAGATCAGCCTCCCGGCCTTAGCGAGGCTGGCGATCTCTCGGAGGGAGGTCCGCCCGAATGTCGAGGAGTTCGAGCTGGCCGACGGCCGGAGGCTCTACCTCCTGGCCCAGGGGAGGCTGGTGAACCTCGCCGCGGCCGACGGCCATCCGGTCGAGATCATGGACCTCTCCTTCGCCCTACAGGCCCTCACGGCCGAGTATCTCTCGCAGCATCATGAGGGGCTCGCGCCCCGGCTCTACCCCGTCCCAGAGGAGGTCGACCGCCTTGTCGCGGAGATGGCCCTGGAGGCGATGGGCCTGGAGATCGACTCTCTCAGCGAGGCCCAGCGGCGCTACATTGAAAGCTGGGAGTGATTTCGGTATATTAGGGACTGCAATCCTTTCGGAGGTAAGCGATGGCCGAAGCGACAACAGTTGAGGTAAGGCCGCGGCTCCCCAAGAAGGTCGACGGCCAGATCCACGCCGTCGGGCGGAGGAAGGAGGCCGTGGCCCGGGTTTACCTGAAGAAGGGGAAGGGCGAGATCATCGTCAATGGCCTCCCCGCGGAGAAGTATTTCTCCGCCGAGCCTTATGTCAAGGAGCGGCTCCAGCGGATCGTCCTCAAGCCGTTCGAGGTGACGGGGACACTAGGCAAGTTTGATGTGAAGGCCCATCTCGATGGCGGGGGCGTGACCGGCCAGATGGAGGCCCTCCGGCTGGGGATCGCAAGGGCCCTCCTGGGGGTCGATGAGGGCTTCCGCCCGATCCTCCGGGCTCAAGGGCTTCTGACCCGCGACCCGAGGATGGTCGAGCGGAAGAAGTATGGCCTCCATAAGGCCCGCCGCGAGGAGCAATACTCCAAGCGGTAGAGCGCGGGAGGAGTGATTAAAGATGAAGCCGGGGATCCATCCAGAGCTGAAGCGTGTGGTGATCCGCTGCTCCTGTGGGGCGGAGTGGGAGACCCTCTCCACGCGGGAGAACCTGCGGGTCGACATCTGCTCCAAGTGCCACCCCTTCTTCACCGGTGAGGAGCGGTTCGTCGACACTGAAGGGCGAGTCGAGCAGTTCCGCCGGAGATACCAGAACCAGGACCAAGCCAAGGGCCAAGGTAAAGAGAAAGAGAAGGGCAAGGGCAAGAAGTAAGGAGCAGCCTTGACCCCGCCAGCCGAATCCAAGCGGCCGAACCTGGGCGGCCAGGCAGTGATCGAAGGGGTGATGATGCGGAACGGCGAGCAGGTCGTGGTCGCCGTCCGCCGGCCTGGGAGCGGAGAGATCGTGATCCGGGAGATCAAGCCGTTCCAGGCCTGGAGAGGGCTCTCTAAGATCCCCTTCCTCCGCGGGGTCTACAACCTCTTCGAGATCCTGGTCTTGGGGATCAAGGCCCTCAACCTCTCGGCCAACCTCGCCCT
Source organism: Candidatus Acetothermia bacterium (assembly GCA_028275195.1). Lineage (GTDB taxonomy): Bacteria > Bipolaricaulota > Bipolaricaulia > RBG-16-55-9 > JANLFV01 > JANLFV01. The sequence goes on along the minus strand of JAPWVC010000001.1, from coordinate 253 downwards.
GGAGGAGCAGGAGGAGCGGTTCGGCCCACTAGAGTTCACCATCACGCTCATCTTGGCCTTGGGGATCGCCATCGGGGGCTTCTTCATCCTCCCCTTGTGGCTCACGAACCTCTTCGCTAGCCGCTCGAGCGGGCTCCTCTTCGCCTTCCTCGAGGGGCTGATCCGGCTCGCCGTCTTCCTGATCTATCTCTGGGGAATCACCCTGCTCAAAGACATCCGCAGGGTCTTGGAATACCACGGCGCAGAGCATAAG
>JAPWVC010000089.1 GCA_028275195.1 Candidatus Acetothermia bacterium | reverse complement strand
CGATCATCTTCGCTAGCTTAGCCCCAGTCCAGGCCCAGACCTTAGTGACGCTGCTCGACGCCGGGGCCGGGGTCCGGCCGCTGGGGCTGGGCGGGGCCTTCGTCGCCCTCGCGGATGATGAGAACGCCCTCTTCTACAATCCGGCGGGGCTTGGCTTCCTGGAGAGGATGCGGTTCGGCTCGTTCTATGAGCCTAGATTTGGGGCGAGCTTCGGGGACCTAGCGCTTGCCGGGAAGCACTTCGGCCTGGGGCTCCTCTTTTTCAACCTCGGGGGGCTCGAGCGGCGAGATGCCAACGATAAGGCTACGGGGACCTTCACCTACGGGAGCACCGGGCTCATCGGGGCCGGCGGGGCGAGGCTAGCGGACCTCCCTCTCCCCGCCCAGCTCAAGCCCAAGCTCCCGGAGAACCTCGCCCTGGGGCTAGGGCTCAAGCTCTATCAAGTGAGCGCACTGGAGGGCGGGAGCGGCTCCGGGCTGGCCCTCGACCTGGGATTACTCTGGGCCCAGGGCCTGACCATCGCCTCGCTCCCCGTGGGGCTCCGCCTGGGGGCGAAGGTGGAGAACCTTGGCCTGCCAGTCGAATACGGGACCGGCTACACCGAGGCCTGGGGAATCGGGCTCCGGCTCGGGACGGCCGCGACGGTCCGCGACCTGACGGTGGCCCTCGACCTTGAGACTAGGGGGGCCATCCACCTCGGGGCGGAGTATCGCTTCACTAGAATCGGGCTGGAGCGGTTCGGGCTGGGGACCTTGAGCCTGCGGGCCGGCGGGTTCATCCAGGGAGGGCTGGTCCTGACCCTGGGTTTTGGGCTCCAATTCCAAAACTTCTATCTCGATTACGCCTTCATCACTTACCCCCAGGCGGCCGATACCCACCGGCTCGCCTTCGCCGCGGAGTTCAAGCTCCCCAAGCTCTTCTGACTGACTGGGGCTGACCGTTGTCCCTCCAGGGGTTCCCCCCTTTCGGCCGACGGGGTAACCCCTGCCACCGACCCGCTCTTCCCAACGAGCATATAATCCGGGCGTGAGCTTGTGCGCTGAACGGAAGGCCGTATATCAAGTGGAAAGGCAGGGACAAGCCTCGTCTGGAGGGAAGATGAGAAAAGAGCCATCCCTGATAGTGATAGGCCTCGCGCTCGTCCTGATCGCGATCGTTGCGATCCCGATCCATGCCCAAGAGGCCAAGATCACTGTGGAGAGCGTCACCGCCCACCCCGAGGAGGAGAAGGCTATCGCCGTCACCGTCGCTGAGGTCCCCGCCCCGGGGATCGCCTCGATCCAGGGGAGCCTCAGCTTCGACCCTAAGGTCGTGGCCGTCCGGGACCTCATCTTTTCAGAGAGGTTCAATATCGGGGTGAAGAACATCCAGACCGGGAGCGTGAAGTTCGCCGCCACCCTCACCGCGGACAAGGAGCCGATCCTGGAGGGGAAGCTCCTGGAACTCCAGGCCAAGGCCGTCGGCCAGCCGGGGGACGAGTGCGAGATCATTCTGACCTTAGAGGTCCTGAGCGACCTAGACTACCAGACCATCCCTTACAAGATCACGAATGGGCTCTTCAAGATCAAGGCGGAGAATCAGCCCCCGCTCGCGGACTTCTCCTTCGCCCCGCCCGAGCCGACGACCGAGGATACCGTCCAGTTCATGGACATGTCCACCGATCCTGACGGGGAGATCGTCTCCTGGAGCTGGGACTTCGGGGATGGGACCACCTCCGAGCTACAGGACCCCCAGCATAGGTTCACTCAGCCGGGGAGCTACACTATTAAGCTCACCGTGACCGATAACGAGGGCGCGACCGCCACTAAAACGAGGGAGATCTTCGTCAGACCCGTGGTCACCGAGATCACGGTGATCGTCTACCCCAACCCCGCGAGGGACCGCGTGACGATCCGCTACTACCTCCCTCGAGGGATGAAGCGGGCCGAGCTCTTCGTCTTCGACCTTGTGGGGACGCTGGTCTTCTCCCAAGAGCTCGATGTGACGAAGATCGAGTTCGTCTGGGACCTCAAAGATCGGCTAGGGAATCCTCTCCCCAACGGGCTCTACTTCCTCTTCATCCAGGGGATCGACGCCCAAGACCGGCCTACAAGGTCGAAGATCGAGAAGATGGTGATCCAGAGATGAGAATCATGCGCGTGGGCATGCAAGTCTGCCTCCTGCTTGTGTTGGCGGTCCTGGCCTCCACTGCTCTAGTCCAGGGCCAAGCCCGAGCTCAGCCGATGCTCACCCTCTTCGAGCTCGAGGCGGGCGTCCGGGCCGCGGGACTGGGCGGGGCCTTCGCCGGCCTGGCCGACGATGAGAATGCCATCTTCTACAACCCTGCCGCTTTGGCCTATTTAGATGATCGTGCCCGGTTCAGCTCGCTCTATGAGAGCCACTTCGGGCTCACCGACTTCGGCCAATTGGCCCTGGCCTATAAGGGTTTAGGCCTGGGGCTCCTCCTCTTCAACTCCCGCCCGATCATCCAAAGGGATGAGCAGGGGAAAGAGGCCGGGCAGTTCAATTACTCCGCGGTCGGGCTGGCCGGGGCCTATGCCTCGACCTTGGGGAAGCTGCCGGTGCCCTTGGAGCTCCCCAGAGGGCTTGAGCGGCTGGCCTTGGGGGCTCGGCTCAAGCTCTACCGGGTCAAGGCCCTCGAGGAGGGGAGCGGCGCGAGCCTCGCCCTCGATCCTTCCGTGATGTTCGACTTCGGGCGGCTGAGCGCTGGCGGGCTGGAGCTCGAGGGCCTCCGGCTCGGGCTGGTCCTGGAGAACCTCCTCGGCGTGCCAATGGAGTTCGGGAGCGGCCACCGCGAGGGCTGGCCCTTGGGCTTCCGCTTCGGCGGGTCAGTGTCAGTGAGAGGGCTGAGCCTCGCCGCGGACCTGGAGTCGAACGGGACCTTCCACCTCGGGGCGGAGTATCGCCTAGCCGGGCTGGCGATCGCCGGGCTTGGGGAGGGGGGCCTCGCCCTCCGCGGGGGCCTCATCCTGGGGAGGAGGCTCTCCTTCAACTTCGGGCTCGGCCTCGGCCTGAAGGGCTTCCAGATCGACTACGCCTTCTCGGCCCACCCTCAGCTCCCGCTCTCCCACCTCCTCGGGTTCAGCGCGGCCCTCGATCTCGACCCCTGAAGATCAGAGCCCATCGCATTTCGATGCCCCCTTAAGGGGATCGAGGCGAGGTGAACCGCCCTTCCCTCACCCGGCCTCCCTTTGGTCAGTCAGGGGAGAGGGAGCCGGCCCTGTGGCGGTCTCGGCCGGTCAGAAGGTAGTTGCTAGCTGGGCCGAGAAGTAGAGGCTCTGGTAAGAGCCCTCCTTATCGAGCCGGTCGATGTTCAGGACATAGCCGACCAGGCCGGAGGCCTCCCAATTCCCCCGGAGCTTGTAATTCCCCTTCAGGACCAGCTCTCCTTCCAGGCCGTCCAGTGGCTTCCCTCTCCGCTCGCCCCTAAGGTAGCGGGCATTAGCTTCCAGAGAGATGGCCAGGGGTGGGAGAGCCGGGAGGGCCAGGCTCGTGTTCTCCCGGAAGGACCAGGAGAGGGTATCCTCGCGCTCCTCCTTCACCCTTCTCAATGAGAGGGCGAGGCTGTTCGTCAGACTGAGGCTTACCGTCGAGGCCTTCCATCCCAAACCGGCGGTGGCGGTCCAATCCTCCAGCCTCTTGGTCCCGTAACTGGGGTGGCTCAAGAGCCGGAGGGTCCCCTGCCAGTCGAGGCTCGGAGTGAGCCCCTCCCAGCCAGTGAAGTCGAGGTGGAAGGCCAGGTTGTTTGTGTAGTCCTCTCGGCCGCTCCAGCGGTCGAGCCGGGCCGTGAGCTTGTAACTCGCCTGGGCCTTATAGGCCCCTAGCTCCCCCCGGAGGCCCGCCTCACCGGCCAGGCTGAGCTGACCTGCCTCCTGCTGGAAGGAGGCGCTCCCGCGGGGGTAGAGGGCCAGTCTGAGCTTCTCGTCCTTCAAGGCGGCGAACTCGAGCGTGAGCTGGCCGGCCTGCTCGGCCTCGATTTCCTCGGACTCGACGGGGAGGGAGCGGCTCCCCCTCCAATTGTATTTGGCCTCCGCGGAGGCGAATGGGAGCTTGAAGGCCCACCCGAAGGAGAGGCCCAGCTCTTCGCTCCCCCAGCTCCGCTCCCGCCCGCCGTAGCGGGTGGACCTAGCTGTCCGGTCATACTGCCCGGTGAGGTCCAGCCCCGGGAGGAGATGGAGCTCGGCCTTCCCTTTCAACCGCTGGTCGAGCGAGGCCCGTCCGGCCCATCTTAAATTGAGCGCCGAGCTCAGATCGTAGCTCAGGGCGAGGTCGAGCCGCTCAGCGAAGAGGGCGGCCTTCAAGGCCCCGGAGAGCTCATGCTTGAGCTCGTCGAAGCCGTCCTTCTCGCCGCGGTCGTCGAGCCTCTCCAGGGCGTAGCTCAGGTCGAGCTCCGGGCCGAAGGCCCAGTGCAGGCCCACGGAGTCCCTCTCGGAATAGCTTTGCCGGGCCGAGGCGGGCTCTCGTTGGGCTAGCTCGGCATCTTCGAGGGCCGCCTCATGCTTCAGGGCCAGAGAGAGGTCCTCGCTGAAGGCGTAGGTCCCCTCGAGGCTCCAGCCGCGGAGGTCCTCCCGGGCCTCGCTCCCCAGGGCCGTGAACCGTGGCGAGAGCCACTGCAAGGCCCCTTCCAGCTTCAGCCGCCCCAGCTCCTGGGAGAGGGAGAGGGTCAGGGCCGGGCCCCAGTCGGTGTGCTCCGCTGCGGGGATGTCCTCGAAGTGGTAGCGGTCCTTCCCGTCGAGGCGGGTCTCCCGTTGGGGATGGGCCCGGGCCGCCCCGGCCGGATCGACCTCCCAGAGGGTCAGCTCATAGTCGGCGGTGGCGGCCGTGCCGACCCACAAGGCGGCCTTGCTCATCCCCAGGGCGGTAACCTTCCCGCGGACTAGGGGCACGGGCCTGGGCTCGCCCGAGTCCGAGCCTAGGCCTAGGCGATAGAGCCCCGTCTCGGTCCCGAGCCAGAGCTCTCCGGCGAAGGAGGCGACCGCTTGAGCCGGCTCGAGGGTGAGCCAGCCCATCCCTTGGCCGCGGTCGTAGGCCCGGACCCCCAGGTCGGTCGCCACGAGGACCTCCCGGCCCGAGCCTGGGCTAGCGAGGTCGTTAATCCGCGTGCCCTTAAGCTCCGGCGGGGCGACGAACGAGCCCGAAGCGGGGTCGAAGATCATCAGCCCCGCGGGGGTCCCCAGGTAGACGAGCTTCCCATCCCCCGCGAGCTTTAGGATCTCGTCACTCACCATCTCCGGGTGGGTCTTGCGGCGGTAGGTCTCCCAGCTCCCCTTCTCCCCGATCTTCTCGAGCGGGACGCGGTTCAGCCCCTCGGCCGTCCCCAGATAGAGCATCCCGCCCTGAATGAGCGCCGCATAGACATCCTGGGAGGCGAGGCCGTCATCAGAGTAGAATCTCTTCCAGTTGGTGAGGAGAGCGAAGGGGTCCTCCCCCTGGAGCCGGAGGAGCGAGATCCCCGAGTCG
>JAPWVC010000005.1 GCA_028275195.1 Candidatus Acetothermia bacterium | reverse complement strand
GGCTACAGCGATATCTCGGACCGCGCGGCCGGCCAGGCCCTGGGCCGGCCCCAGCGCCCGCCACCTCTCCCCGTCGAAGACCGTCAGTCCGTTCTGGTCCCCGAACATCGTGTATTCTCGCCCCTGATAGGAGACGGACCGGATGGCGTTGATCCTGTTGGGTAGGCTCTTCCGCTCGTTATCGTCGAATGGGAAGCGGTTGTAGTTGTAGCCGAACTCCAGGTCCCCCTGGAAGCTCCCCAGGTCGAGCTTGGCCGAGAGCCCCCCGACGATGTGGTCGTTGGGCATCGTCCTCAGGCCGCTCGAGTCGCCCCCGGCCAGGCTATCGGCCGCCCGGAGGAGGTCGAGGCCCAGGCTGAGGAAGGGAGTCGGGCTGTAGCTGACCAGGACCCCGGCAAGGTCCCGCTTATACTCCGTGACCCCGCCCAGGCCGCCGCGGAAGATCTCATAGTCGATCCGGAGCTCGTCCTCCGGGCCGAGCTCCTGGAAGAGGAGGAGCGCCCCGGTCTCGTAGTCGATGGAGTAATCCAGATCGCGCTGGAGGAGCACCCCGTTCAGGTAGACCCGCTCGCTCCCCTGGGCGATGGAGAGCCCCAGGATATAGAGCCCTCCGGAGACGGCGTAGTTGAAGCTCACCTGGACCTGGTTCTCCTCCAGGGCGGCGAAGAAGCTCGCGGGGAAGTCGAGCTCGATGATCCCCTCCTCGGCGAAGAGGTAATAGTCGTAGTCGAAGAGGCTCGGGTCAGGGAGAGAGGTGAAGTCGGCCTCCCCGAGCTTGACCTTCACCTCGACCGAGTCCGGGTCGATCTCCTGGTAGCCGAGGTAGTAGAACCGCTCGCGCGCGTAGCCATCGAGCCGGAGCTCGAGCCCGTCGAGCGAGAAGACGGCATAGCTGGCGACCAGCCCCTTGAGGAAGCCGAGCTCGTAGTCGCTCCCCTCGTCCAGGGGATACTCCTTCCGTTCCTCGCCCGAGAGGTCCTGGGCCTCATTGTAATCGGAGATATACTCCTTGATGGCCTCGCGCAATAGCTCGAGTGCCTCCCTCTTCAGGAGGAGGAATTGCTCGCCCTCTTTGTTCAAGGCCACATAATCGGCCGGATCGATCTCCTTCCGCGGGGCCTCCTTGATCGTGGAGAAGAGGTAGCCCAGGCCGTAGGCCCCCAGGAGGTCCTTCAGCCCCGGCTCAGGGCGGAAGACGAGGGCCAGCTCGCTGAACCCGGGGACGAACCCGCTGACCGGGTAATACTCCAGCCCCCGGATGTTGAGGAGGTAGGGCTGCTCGAGCCAGCGCTGCTCCGGCTGCCGGAGCATGTAGGTGACGGTCGCCGGGCTGGTGTTCCCCCGGAAGACCTTGGACTGGGGGATCCCCGCGACGCGGGCGAAGGCGCCCCGGACCTTCAGATCCTCTCCGGGGGTCCATTCCACCCTCAGGCCCTTCAGGGCCTTATCATAGCCGGTGAAGCCGGTATCCCCGGCCACGGTGAAGTCCCCGAACTCCCCCTCCAGGTCCTTCCCGCGATACTTGATCGAGAGGAGCTGCAAATTTTCCGCCTTCTGGTTATCGAGGTGGGCGGAGAGGGAGAGGACCCCGGCGAGGGGCCACTCGATCCGGACGCCCCCCTCGGCATCGACGGAGAGGGCCTGCTCCAGCAGGATTTGATTGGCATACCCCCGCTCGGTCAGGCCGCGTGGGTCCCCGAGCCCGTATTTCACGAGCCAGCTCACCCGCCCCGTCGCGGAGAGCGAGAGCGGCCCCTCCTCCTCGGCCGGCACCTCCGGGATGACAAGAGGAGGCGCGAGCCGCTCCGAGGGGGTCTGGACCTGCTCTTGAGCCAGCACTATACCGCCGTAGAGAAGGAACATGACGAGCAACAGCGCCAGTATCTTCATATTCATCTTCATCTCCATCACCATTTAGAAGCGGAAGGTCAGGGAGAGCCGCTGAGAGTCGGGGAGCTGGGGATGGGCCGTTAAGGCCCAATCGAGCCTCAGGCTCTCCATCCAGACGGAGTAGCCGAAGGAGATGCCCGTCCCGTCGCAGCCGAGGCGGAGCCCGAGGCTGCTGACCCAAAGCTCCAGGCCGAGGTGGCCCTGAGGCCGGCTAGCGAGGATGTGGCTTAGGTCGAGGAGGAAGCTGAGGGCCGTCTTCTCCCAGATGGCGAGGGAGAGAGAGCCGCCGAGTCGCAAGGAGAGTGGCCAACCCTCGGCATGGCCGCTCTCGAAGCGGATCTCCCGGCTCAGCCCGTTCTCCAGGAGCGCCCCGAGCCTCAGCCCTTTCCGGACGAGCATCACCGCCGGGTCGAGGGCCCACCCGAGGCCGCTCTCCCCATCGCTCACTTCCTGATAGAGTTTGAGCCTCGCGCCGAAGGCCAGCCCTTCTCCCAGGGCCACTCCGGCAGAGATGATCCCGGCCCGGCTGGTGTAAGTGAAGCTCGTCCCGAGGGGGTTCCCGAACTCATTGGCCCGCTCGATCCCATCGGAGTGGAGCTGGAGCAGATTGAGGCCGGCCCCGCGGCCCGCGACCCCTAGCCCGGCGTAGTCCACCAGCTCGAACTGCCGGCTGTAGAGGGAGGTGAAGCCCCCTCTTTCGAGGAAGGCCAGGCCCGCAGGGTTGTAGAAGACCGCGTTCTCATCGTCCGCCAGGCCGGTGAATGCCCCGCCCATCCCCAGCGGGCGGGCCCCGACCCCGATCTCGAGGAGGGCCGCGACGCTAGCGAAGTTGTCGGCCACAGCCCCGTGGCCCTGGCTCAGACTCGGACTCGGACCCGAATTCGAACCCGGGCTTAGGCTCGGCCCGCCGAGGCCGACCAGGAGCCCGAGGAGCACGAGCGCGGAATAGGCCATGGTCCAGATCATATTAACTTCAGCGGCGGATCACCAGCCGGTGGAGGGCCGACCGCCGGCCGTCGGCGATCACGACATAGATGTATAGCCCATTCGCCAGGGGCTCGCCACGATCATTCACCAAGTCCCAGACGAACTTCTCGCTCTGGGGGTCCAGCTCGGCGGAGAAGACCGCCTGGCCGATCACATTGAAGACGACCAAGCGGGCCTTCTTCGTCCCGGGCGGGAGGGCGTAGGTGAAGAGGACCCGTTCGTTCGCGGGGTTCGCCCCGGCCTTGACCTCCGGGGTCCCACCGGGCTTGGGGAGCTTGAGCCCGATCAGGCTCACCCCTCTCTCCGCATTGAGCTTCCCTGCGCCCCAGGCCTCGGGCCCCGGCTCGAGTTCAGGCCCAGGCCCAGGCGGGGGCGAGGGGAGGCCCTCCTTGGCCGTGGCCGCGACCGCGGTCCGGCGGAGTCGCTCGGCCGCCTCCCCCGGCCCGAGTAGAGGCGCGGCTTGGAACATCAGGGCCACGGTTCCGGCCACATGGGGGGCGGCCATCGAGGTCCCCTGGAAGATCGCATGGACCCCGTCGGGGACGACCAGCTCGGGGATCCCCGCGAGCTGGGACCCCTTCGCGAGCGAGGAGGCGATCGCCGTCCCCGGTGCGGCCAGGTCCGGCTTCTGTCGGCCGTCGCGGGTCGGGCCGCGGGAGGAGAATGGGGCGATCCCTCCCAAGGGGCCGGCCCCGCGGAAGTGGTAGTCGTTCCCGTTGAGGCTCCGCCATTCGACCCTAGTGGTCCAGGCCCCAGCGGTGATGACCCCTGGGGCATCCCCCGGCTCGGAGATGGTCATGGAGCTATCCCCTTCCCGGAATGCTCCCATCTCCGCCAGGCCGGGCCAGCCGTCGAACCTCCCCGAGCCGGACCGGGCGATCAGCCGGAGCGTCCAGGGCTGGCCGGGCTTGATCTCCTCCAGTAGGATCCCGATCTCCTTGTCCCCGTTATTCGGGTCAGGGCCACCAGAGGCGTTGTCGATCGAGACCCTCCCCCCGGCCGTCTCCCGGACCACCATCTCCCCCGGTCCGGCCGCCACCACCTGCACCAAGTTCCCGGCCACCGGCGCGCCGAGCTCGAGCTCGAACTCCGCCCCGCCGGGATACCAGATGCTCAGGTAGGCCGTCTCCTCAGCGGGGATAAAGGTGAACTGGGCCGAGCTCCCGGAGTAGGCGAGCCTCCCGGAGATGTGAATTGCCTTATCCCCTTCGTTCCCCGCGGAGGCGACGATCGCCCTTCCCGGCCCGAGGAGCCCCTCGAGCGCTAAGTCGAAGTTGCTCGTCCCGTCGTGGGGCCCGAAGTGGCCCCCCAAGCTCAGGTTGACCACACATGGCCGGGCTAATTCCTCGGCCCGGCGGAAGATATACTCGACCCCGCTCACGACATCGCTGGTGTAGAAGCTGGTCTTGACCACGATTAGCTCCGCTTCCGGCGCGACGCCGATGTAGCCCACCCCGGAGGAGGAGCCGTCCCCGGCCGCGATCCCCAGGACATGAGTCCCGTGGCCGACCTCGTCCCGCTGGCGGACTGCTCCCTTATCCGGCCCGAGGCCACGGGCGAGGTCGGATTCGATCTCCTCCCTGGTGTATTCGACCCCGAAGGGGACCGAGCCCGCTCGGGAGCCGGTCTCCGTCTGGTCCCAGATGTAGGCCAGCCGGGAGGACTCCTCGAACCCGTCGCCGTCCCTGTCGAACCGGAAGTCGAGGTGCTCATAGTCTACCCCTGTGTCCACGAGCCCGATGAGCACCCCTTCCCCCTTGAGGGGCAGCTCGCCCCGATGGAGCCGGTCGGCCCCGATCGCGGGGACGGACTTATCGAGGGTCGGGGCGAGCCGGTAGGCCGCCTCGATATAGATCACCTCTGGGGATTGGGCCAAGCGGCGGAGCTGGGCCAGCGTGGCCCGGGCGACGGTGATCTCACCTGCGGTCGCGATGACCTCCGCCCCGCTTTGGGCCACGGCCTCAGGTGAGCGGGCCCGGACGAGGAGCCCGAGCTTCTCCGCTGAGGCCGCCTGGGGCGGGCTCGGGCGCGGGGGGAGGAACTCCCCCAAGGCCGTGGGGACCGGCTGGTAGGGGACCGGCCCGGTGGGGGTATAGACCTGAGCTAGGGGTGCGAACCTCGCTAGGTTCAGGGCCTCGCCGCGTTCACGAGCCTCTTGCTCGCGCTGGAGGATGAGCCGGAGGAGCGGGTCGAGCCGCCTCGCCTCCTCCGAGGATAGCCGGCCTGGGCTCGGGGCAAGCGGGCCGGGAGGGAGGACTGCGCCCCGGGCTTGGAGGAGTTGGCCTAGTGAGAGCCCGAGCGGGCCAGTCCCGCCCCTGATCCTGAAGCTGGAGCCGAAGCCGGCCAGCTCCCCGATCGAGGGGAGCCCGAGGCCGAGGTGGACCAACTCCTGATCCTGGCCGAGGCTAGGGGCGGAAGAGAAGGGGAGGCCCAAAGCTAGGCTCAGGCAGGCCACCAGGATCGCGAGGAGCGAGCCTCTCCAGACCGGCTTCCGTCCCATTGGATTCATAATAGCATGGTCTCGAAGCGAGGCGCAAGGGCGCTTGCCTGTTAGGAGAATTCGTGGTAAAATCAAAAGCGCACCCGAAGGGCGTGCGAAGCCTTAAGCAAAGGAGGTCTCGCGCTTGAACGGTCCAGGGGAGGGCAAGCGGGGGAGTCGTGGCTTCAGGAATATCGCGCTGATCGCGATCATTCTGATCTTCTCCCTCGTGATCCTCCAGTCGTTCTTCAATAACTCCGAGGCCCGCCGGGAGCTCGGCTACTCCCAGTTCCTCGAGCTGGTCAACTCCGGGAGAGTGGCCAAGGTAACGATCAAGGGCCAGACGCTCACCGGGACCGAAGCTGACGGGCGGACCAAGTTCAAGACGGTCATCCCGACCAATCCGCCCGACCCGGAGCTATTCCCCCTCCTCAAGGAGAAGGGGGTCGAGATCGAAGTCCAGTCGGAGGGGAGCAGCTCCTGGCTCTTCTCCGCCTTAGTCTGGGTCCTCCCGGCCCTGCTGGTGATCGTCCTGTGGATGTGGATGATCCGGAGGATGCAGGGGGAGGGGACGAGCGCCCTCTCCTTCGGGCGGAGCCAGGCCAAGCTCATCACCAAGGAGTTCTCCAAGGTGACCTTTGCCGATGTGGCCGGGATCGATGAGGTCAAAGAAGAGGTCCAGGAGATCGTGGAATACCTGAAGGACCCCCAGAGGTTCGTCCGCCTGGGGGCCCAGATCCCCAAAGGGGTCCTCCTCGTCGGCCCGCCTGGGACGGGGAAGACCCTCCTCGCAAGGGCGATCGCCGGTGAGGCCGATGTCCCGTTCTTCTCGATCTCCGGCTCGGACTTCGTGGAGATGTTCGTCGGTGTCGGAGCGGCGAGGGTGCGGGACCTCTTCCGCCGGGCCAAGGAGGAGCGTAGGCCCGCGATCATCTTCATCGACGAGATCGATGCCGTCGGGAGGAAGAGAGGGGCCGGGATCGGCGGGGGCCATGACGAGCGGGAGCAGACCTTAAACCAGCTCTTAGCGGAGATGGACGGCTTCGAGAAGAACGAGCAGGTGATCATCCTCGCCGCCACGAACCGGCCCGATATCCTGGACCCGGCCTTGCTTCGCCCGGGGAGGTTCGACCGGAAGATCACCGTCCCCCCGCCGGACCTCAAGGGCCGGGAGGAGATCCTCAAGGTCCATACCAAGAACAAGAAGCTCGCGCCAGATGTGGACCTCCACATCCTGGCCCAGCGGACCCCGGGGTTCGTGGGAGCGGACCTGGAGAACTTATGCAATGAGGCGGCGCTGCTCGCCGCCAGGCGGAAGAAGTCGGCCATCGAGATGCAAGACTTCGAGGAGGCGATCGACCGTGTGATCGCCGGAGTTGAGAGGAAGAGCCATATCATCTCCGAGGAGGAAAAGCTCCGGATCGCCTACCATGAGGCCGGCCATGCCCTGGTCTCCAAGCTCCTCCCCAAGGCCGTCCCGGTCCACCGGATCTCGATCATCCCTCGCGGCCAGGCCCTGGGCTATACCCTCCAGCTCCCCCTGAAGGATAAGTATCTCTTCTCCAAGGAGGAGCTGCTCGACCGGATCACCTCGACCCTCGGGGGCCGGGCGGCGGACGAGCTGGTCTTCAACGAGATCACCACCGGGGCGAAGGAGGACCTGGAGCAAGCCACAGAGATAGCAAAGAGCATGGTCATCTCCTACGGGATGAGCGAGCGGGTCGGGCCGATCAGCCTCGGGCGGGACAACGGGAATGTCTTCCTCGGGGAGGACCTGATCCTCAACCGGGACCACAGCGAGAAGATGTCCGCCCTCGTCGACGAGGAGATTAAGCGGATCCTCGAGGAGTGCTATGAGCGGGCCAAGCGGCTCCTCAAGGAGCACCAGGCCGCGCTCAAGCGGATCGCCGAGGAGCTCCTGAAGGTCGAGGTCCTGGAGGGGAAGCGGCTGGACGAGCTCCTGGCCGAGGTCGAGCCCCAGACTCAACCCCAACCCCAGCCGGCATAAATGAGGGTTGCCCTCCTCGGCTCGACCGGCTCGATCGGGCGCCAGACATTAGAAGTAATCCGGGCTCTCCGCCCCCGATTCCAGGCCTTAGCCCTCGCCGCGGGGGAGAACATCGAGTCCCTCCTCCAGCAGGTCCGGGAATTCAACCCCGCGGTCGTCTCCGTCGGGACGGAGGAGGCCGCGGAGCGGCTCCGCCGGGAGCTGGGGTTGGGACGGGCTCAGCCAGAGATCCTCTGGGGCGAGGCGGGGTTGCGAGAGATCGCCTCCCTCCCGGAGGTCCAGATCGTGGTGAACGGCCTGGTCGGGGCGATCGGGCTGGAGCCGACCCTCGCGGCCCTCGAGGCGGGGAAGCGGGTCTGCCTAGCGAATAAGGAGTCATTGGTCATCGGCGGCCACCTGGTCAAGCGAGCCCTCGCCCGCGGCGGAGGCGAGCTGATCCCCGTAGATAGCGAGCACAGCACGATCTTCCAGCTCCTTGAGGGGCGGAGGCCGGAGGAGGTAAAGAGGATCATCCTCACCGCAAGCGGTGGGGCCGTCCGGGACCGGCCATTGGAGGAGCTCCCTTCCCTCACGCCCGAGGAGGTCCTGTGCCACCCGACCTGGCGGATGGGCCGGAGGATCACGATCGATTCTGCCACCCTGGCGAACAAGGGGTTCGAGGTGATCGAGGCCCACTGGCTCTTCGGGCTGGAATACGACCAGATCGAGGCAATCCTCCACCCCCAGTCGGTCGTCCACGGGCTGGTCGAGCTGGCCGACGGGACGCTCCTCGCGGGCCTCTCCCCGCCGGATATGCGCCTTCCGATCAGGTATGCCCTCACCTACCCCGAGCGGCTCGGTGGGAGCCAGGTGGAGCTCGACCTCCGCGGGCTTTCCCTCGAATTCGCTGAGATCGACCCCCAGAGGTATCCGGCCTTCGAGGCCGTGGTCGAGGCCGGGCGGCTGGGCGGGACGATGCCCGCGGCCATCAACGGGGCCGATGAGGTCCTGGTCGAGCGGTTCTTGCGCCGGGAGATACCATTCACTAGAATTGCCGAGGGTCTCCGCCTGGTCCTCCGGGAGCATCGCGAGTTCGGGGGCGAAGAGCCCGGCCTGGAAGAGGTCCTGGCCGCCGACCGCTGGGGCCGGGAGCGGGCTAAGAAGATATAATCCGATGGCCCTCTGCGCCTATTGTGGGAAGAGCCGTTCGAGCCTGAGGAACTGCCCCGCCCTGAGGGGGCCGATCTGCCCCCCCTGCTGCGGGGAGCACCGCGGGCTTGAGATCGCCTGCCCCCGGGCTTGCCCCTACTTCGAGCGCCATGAGCGCTACCAACGGGAGCGGCTGGGCGAGGAGTTCCGCAAGGCCTGGCTCGCCGCCCATGCCCAGCTCTATCTCGACGGCCGGGAGCAGCTCCTCAACTTCATCTTGTTCCTGGAGCTGCTCATCTACCGCTACTATCGCGACCGGACCGGTGGGACCGACCGCGAGGTCCGCGAGGGGCTGGAGTTCCTCAAGCGCCAGCTCGGGCCGATCCTGCTCGTAGAGGGCTCGCTTGTGCCCGGCCTGGGGGAGCACCTCCTCGAGGGCATCACCGGCTACCTGAAGGAGAGCGGACTGAGCCGCGAGGAGGCACTCGAAGGGGTCGAGGCGACCCTCGCCTTCCTGGGGAGCTTCTCCGGCTCTGGAGAAGGAGAGAGCTCGAGGCGCTACCTGCAGGGGCTGATGGGCCATGTCGCCCGGGACTTCGACCTCTCAGACGAAGAGGCCGAGACAAGACCCACGGGCCTGATTATCACTCCCGACCAGCTCCGGCCAGGGCTCGGCGGTCGCCCTCCCGGCTCGGGTCCAGGCTCAAGTTCAAGTTCAAGCTCGAGTTCGAGTTAGGGCTTCGCGCTCCTCGAGCCGGGAGAGGGATAGACCGGCCAGCCTGAGGAAGAGGGGGTAGCTTACCAGCCCGATCAGGACCGGGAGGGCCACGAGGGCGAACCGGCTCTCCAGGGCCGCAGCCAGCCCGCGCTGCGAGAGGAAGACGAGCGCACCCATCGCGACCGCCGCTAGGAAGAGCTTCCCCAGCCTCTCCGCTAGGGGGGCGACCAACTCCCTTCCCGAGCCTAGCCGCCGCCCGATCAGCCCGAGCAAGACCGCCATATTCACCAGCCCAGAGACCGAGGTGGCCAGGGCCAGGCCGCGGAGGCCGAGCGGCCCGACTAAGGCGTAGTCGAGGCCCACATTGAGGGCCACCCCGAGGAATCCGACCGCCACCGGAGTCCGTGTATCCCGCAGGGCGTAGAAGGCCCGCGAGAGGAGGAAGACCCCGCCGTAGCCGATCACCCCAAAGAGGTAGAAGTTCAGGGCCGCGAGGGTCCGGGCCGTATCCGCGGGGGTGAACCGCCCGTGCTCGAAGAGCAGCTCGATCGTGGGCCGCCCGAGGGCATAGAGCCCGATCACGGCCGGGAAGAGGACTAGCGCCCCGAGCAGGAGCCCGCGCTGGAGGGCCCGGCTCAGCCCTTCCAGATCTTCGGATACAGCCCGCTCGGAGAGGCGAGGGAGGAGGGCATTGGCGATGGAGATGGCGAAGACCCCCAGTGGGAGCTGGAAGAGCCGGATCGCATACTGCATCGAGGAGATCGCCCCGTCTCCCAAGTGGGAGGCGAGCTTGTTATCGACCAGGAGGTTCACCTGGACTCCGGCCAGCCCGACGACCGCGGGGAGCATCATCCTTCCGAGCTCCCTCAGCCCCTCATGCCCCAGCTCAAGCCCGAAGGCGAAGTGGAGCCGCCCTCGGAGGAAGCAGAGCTGGAAGAGGAGCATCCCCGCCCCGCCGAGGAGGACCCCCCAGGCCAGCCCGAAGGCCGGCTGAGCGAGCTTGGCCGCGACCGGCCAGGCCCCCACGATCAGCCCGAGGTCGAAGAGGACCGGCGCGAGGGCTGGGGCAAGGAACTGCCGCTGGCCGTTGAGGACCCCCATGAAGATCGCGGCCACTCCCACTAACCCGATGAACGGGAGGGTCACCCAGGTGAGGGAGACCGTCAAGTGGAGCTTCTCCGGGGAGAAGCCGCTCGCCAGGAAGGGGAGATACCACGGGGCGAGCCAGGCCCCAAGGCCGATCACGAAGGGGAAGAGGATGAGCGCGGCGCTCAGGACGACGCTGGCGAACCGGTCGGCCTCTTCCCGCCCTCTCGCGAGGTAGCCGGTGTAAATCGGGACGAAGGCCGTGGAGAGGGCCCCTTCAGCCAGGAGCTGCCGGAGCATATGGGGGACGAAGAAGGCGATGATATAGGCATCGTAGGCCGCGCTCGCGCCGAACCGGTCCGCGATCACCACATCGCGGAAGAGCCCGAAGACCCGGCAGGTGGCCGTGGCCCCGGCGATGACCAGGACATCGCGGACGAGCCCGCCTCCCCAGCCTAAGCCCCTGAGCCGGACCGCCAACTGCTCCCGGATCGTCATCTCATTAAGGCTTCGCCCTATCGAGTCGGGATCAAGACCAGCCCCACGGCGATCTCTCTTCCCCCGATCGCTCGGAGGTCCTTCCCCCGGCGAAAGACCAGAGAGGCGGAGCTTCCCCCGTCGAGGGCTAGGGCCTCGACCGCCCCCAGGCCCTGGAGGAGGAGCGCCAGCTCCTCGAGCGTCAGCCCCGCGCTCCCACGGTCCTTGATCGCGATGAGCATGATCAGCTCACCCTCGGCCCCGAGCCCGATCGCGCTCCTCGCCGCCCTTCCCTGGATGAAGGCCTCGGAGAAGCCCTCCCTCTTCGGGTCGAGCACGACCCTTCCATCCTTGAGGAGCCGCGGCCCGCCGGTCACGGCCTCCCGGAGGGGGATCAGCGGGGGCTGGGCCTCCTCGAAGATCACGGCCTTCCCGAAGAGGTCGATCCCCAGGGCCGCCCGGTGGCCGTAGGGCGGCAAGAGGAGCGCCCCATCCTTGATCAGGAGGCCGATCGGCCTGTTGCTCACGGGATCGAAGAAGTTGGCGTTGATCCCACAAAGGCCACCCTGGGCCGCGACCATCCTCTCCAGCCGCTCCAGTCCGCCCAGCCCGGCTTGGGGGAGGGCCACCCTCAGGCGGGCGTGGGCCTGGTAGTCCTCCACGAGGAGGTAGTAGATCCGGACCGGACCGGCCGGCGTCTCCCGAAGCTCATAGTGGTAGCTAAGCCAGGGCTTGAGCCGGAGTTGCTCCGCCCGCTTGAGCTTGAGGATCGGCAGGGATGGGCTTGGATTCGGGCCCGGGCCGGGGCCAGAGCTCCCGTCCCCACCATCGGAGGCGAGCCGGAGCTCGAGCTCATAGCCCCCAGAGGAGAAGCCGGCCCGGAGCTCGGCCCGGCCTGCCTGGCTGAGCTCGAGCCGGAGCTGGACTTGACCTGCCCTCTCGGAGAGGAGCTCGAGCTCCTTGACCATCCCTTGGGAGAAGCGGCTCGTCCGGGGAGCGATCCCCAAAACGGCGTTGAAGAACCGGGCCTCGATCGTCCTCCCCTTGGAGGCTAGCTCGAGCGGGGCAAGCCGGGAGAAGCGGAGCCGGACCACCCCCTCGGCGGAGGAGTAGGAGAGCGAGACGAGCTCACTCCGGGGGACGAAAAGGTAAACAGAGTCGGGGAAGAGGAGCGATCTCGCCCCCAGGAGCCCGGCCAGCTCCTCGAGCGGGAAATAGCTCACTCCCGCTTGGAGGTGGAGGCCCGCTTGAGGGAGCCGGGCCTCCTCACCCAGGCCGAAGCGGAGGATGTAACCTCGATCTTCTCGACGGAGCTCGGCCCCAAGATAGGGCGAGAGCTCCTCAAGCGGGGCGAGCAGCCCCTTCCCCTTCTCCTCCTCTGCCCCTGCTGCCCCGGCCACCGCCTCGCCCTCCAAGGCCAGGAGCGGGTGCTCGAGCTGGACCTCATGGCCATTGATGATGAGCCTCTCAGGCGCGGCGAACCCGAGCCCAACTGGGTTGAGGGCCAAGGGCAAGAAGGCCAGCAAGAAAATAAAGCGGCTCATCGGCCCCTTGGCGCCGACCCTGGCTCTGGCTCGATCTCCGGCCCCGGAGGGCGGCCCTCGACCTCGACCTGGATCTCGACGGAGAGCCCGCCGTAGAGCTCGATCTGGACCGGATAGGTCCCGACCTTCTCGATCGGCCGCTCTAGCCGAATCCGTCCCTTCTCTATCTCCTCGCCGAGCCTCTCCCGGATCGCCTCGACGATGTCCTCCCTCCGGACCGAGCCGTAGAGCCCCTCGCCGTGGGCCTCCCGGACGAACTTGAAGACCTGGCCCGCCAGCCGCTCCCGGAGGGCCCGGGCCTTCTCCTCACGGCTCTTCCGCTCCTCCTCCCGCGCCCGCTTGAGCTGCTCATACTTTTTGAGGTTATGCTCCGTCGGCTCGACGGCCAGCCCGCGGGGGAAGAGGTAGTTCCGTGCATAGCCGTCGGAGACATTGACCAGATCCCCGGCTTCCCCGAGCTTCTCCACCCTTTGGATCAAGAGGACCTTCATCTCGATCGATACCCCTTCCTACCTCCTGCCGGATCGGCTTTAGGTTCTGTCTAGATCGGCCCAATTCTAGATGAGAGCGGTGCGCGGGACAAGGAACAGCGGGCACATCGGCGAGGGATCATCCTCCCCACTCCTGCCCGCCGCAGCCGCTCAGTTAGCCGGTCAGCCCGCCCGAGCCGATGGCCTCAGGTCAGTCAAGTCAGAAGTCCTTCCCCCTCCGGCACCATTTCCCCTGGGGAGGGAACCCCAGCCATTCCCGACCCCTCGGAGGGCCATGATGATCGAGATGGTATGTCTATCGCGCTTAATCAACTGGGCCATCATCTTGTTAGGCCCGTTTCTGCCCTGATCCTGGCCTCGATCACGATGCTCATCGTCCTCCCCGGATGCGACCTCTGGGTGAAGGGGCCCGAGGGACGGCTCTTCCAGGTCACGCTCCCAGACCAGGAAGTGCTCGACTTCCTCAATGGCTTTAATGCCGGGCTCGTGGAGTTGAGCCCACTTGTGATGAGCCTGGAGGAGCCCCGCTTGGTGGCCCTCCTCCAAGCGGTCGAGGCCGCCTTCCGGCGGCTCGAGCGGGCCGTTGAGATGGGCTCGCCTGCCCAGCCGGTGGACCCGACCGAGCTCCAGCGGGCTCTCGCGGCCCTGAGCCGGGCGCTCGAGCCCGAGGGCCTCCCCGCCGATGGCTTGCGCTTAAGCCAGAGGGAGGCGGCCCTCGCCGAGGCGAGTAGGCTCCAAGGGCTAGTAGATGGCCTGGCCTCTAGGCTCTCCCCCCAGCCGCCCGAGCCCAAGCTGGACCCGCCCCCATCCGGCCCAAACGCCGAGAAGAGGGAGCCCTCGCTCCCCCCTGGCTGCGTCTTTTGGTATTGGCATGAGGCCCCCGCTGGGAGTATCAGTCGTATGGCCCTCCCTGAGGAGGAGCTAGCCGCCTTTACCACAAGATTCACGGCCATCATCAGCCAGATGCGGCTAGTCCTGAACGCGATGAATGCCCCCCAGTTGGGCCGGCTCCTCGATCAGGTGGAGGCCGCCTTCCAGAAGATGCAAAGGGCCATCCGGAGCAGCTCGCCCGCCAGCCCGGCCGACCCCTCCGAGCTCCGCTTACGGCTCGCGGCCTTCAATCAGGCAGTCGCGCAATACCCTTGCCACGGGAGCCGGTCCAGGTCCTTCCTGGAGCAGGGAGAGGAGTTGGAGGCCCTCCTGGAGGCCTTCGTGCTCGCCGCCCGCCAGGGCGGGCAGGACCGCCGCTGCGTCGAAGCCGACCTAGGCCAGGACGGGCTAAGAGACAGAAACAGCCCAAGGCCCTTACGGGCCGAGATCGCCGGGGGCGATCGGACTGTCTGCCTCGGAGATCCCCGGTTCTCGGGGCTCGGCTCGACCGGCCCGATCGTCCAATACTACTGGGACTTCGGGGACGGCCAGACCGCCTCTGGGCCGACCGTGAGCCACGAGTATCGCCGGCCAGGCGAATATAAGGTTACCTTGACCGTCGTGGACCGGGAGGGCCGCACGGCCCGGGCCTCGATCCTCGTGGTCGTGCGCTACTGCTAAGCTTAGCTAGCTTAAGCTAGGTAGCTAGTGCTCGCCTTCGCCCCGGGCCTCGGCCCGGACTCGAGGCATGAGGGCATACCGCTCGCTCAGCCGCTTGAGCATCGCCTCGACCATCGCCTTGAGGTCATAGCGCGGCCGCCAGCCCCACTCCTCCCGCGCGGCGGTATCGTCGATCGTCCTCGGCCAGGAGTCCGCGATCGCCTGGCGGGGGTCGGGCTCGAATTCGCAGATGAATTCGGGGATATGCCGCTTGATCTCCGCCGCCAGCTCGCCCGCGGAGAAGCTCATCGCCGCGATATTGTAGTTCGCATGGTGCTTGAGCCAGGCGAGCGGGGCCTCCATCAGCTCGATCGCCGCCCGGATCGCATCGGGCATGAACATCATCGGGAGGACGGTGTCCTCCCGCACGAAGCAGGTATACCGCCCCTCCTTGACGGCCGCATGGAAGATCTCCACGGCGTAGTCGGTCGTCCCCCCGCCCGGGAGCGCCTCGCTCGAGATGATCCCCGGATAGCGGAGCCCGCGGACATCGACCCCGAACCGATGGAAGTAGTAGTCGCAGAGCAGTTCCCCGGCCACCTTGGTGATCCCATAGATCGTCGTCGGGCAGAGGATCGTCTCCTGGGGGACATTCTCCTTGGGGGTCGCCGGGCCGAAGACGGCGATCGAGCTGGGCCAGAAGAGCCTGAGCCCGTAAGCCCGCGCGAGCTCGAGGATGTTCCTCAAGCCCTCGACATTCACTATCCAGGCCCGCTGAGGGTCCTGCTCGCCCTTAGCGGAGAGGATGGCCGCGAGGTGGTAGACAGTGCCGATCTTGTGCCGCTCGATCAGCCTTGCTAGCCCAGCCCGGTCAGTGACATCAGCGAGGACGAATGGACCGGAGCTGGCCAGCGGCTCCCTCGGCTCTCTGATGTCCGCGGCGAGCACATTCTCCCGGCCGTATCTCCGCCGGAGCTCGGGGACCAGCTCCGTCCCGATCTGACCACAGGCACCGGTCACGAGGATCTTGGTCGTCTCTTCAGTCAAAGCACCTCTCGCTGGGCCCAGGCCGGCTTGTGAGCTCGATCATCGCCGGAATTCTATCCCATTGAGGGGTGGTCGATCAAACTAGCTCGAGCCACCTCTCTTGGGGCCGGGACTTGACCCGTGGGCGGGAGGTCAAATAAGCTTAAAATAGCATCTCACGCGATGAGCCCGAGGAGGGGAAGTAAAGCAGATGGGGAAGCTGGACTTTATCGATGAGGAGCTCCAAAGACTGAAGGAGCAAGGGCTCTATAACATCATTCGCACGATCGGGGGGCCGGTAGGGGCCTGGACTGTTGTGGATGGAACATGTGCTCCAACAATTACCTCGGCTTCGCCAACGACCCCCGGCTCAAGGAGGCGGCCAAGAGGGCGATCGACGAGTATGGGGTCGGGCCGGCGGCCGTCCGCTCGATCGCCGGGACGATGAGCTTGCATCTCGAGCTGGAGAGGAAGATCGCCGAGTTCAAACGGACCGAGGCCGCGATCTCACTCCAAGGCGGGCTGATCTCGAACCTCGCGGCCATTCCCCTCCTGATGGGCGAGGGGGATGTGATCTTCACCGACGAGCTGAACCATGCCTCGATCATCGACGGCTGCCGGCTCACCAAGGCCAGAAGGGTCATCTATCCCCACCGGGATACTAAGGCCCTGGCCGCGGCCCTGGAGGAGAATAAGGCGATCAAGAAGAAGCTGATCGTGACCGACGGGGTCTTCTCCATGGACGGGGACCTCGCCCCCCTCCCGGAGATCGTGGAGCTGGCCGAAAAATACGAGGCGATCGTGATGGTCGACGACGCCCACGGCGAGGGGGTCCTGGGCGATCATGGGCGGGGGATCGTGGACCACTTCGGCCTCCACGGGCGGGTGGACCTGGAGATGGGGACGATGTCCAAGGCCTTCGGGGTCGTAGGGGGCTATCTCGCGGGTAAGGCCAAGATCATCGAATTCCTGAGGCAGCGGGCCAGGCCGTTCCTCTTCTCCTCGGCCACCACTCCCGCGGATGTGGCGGCCTGCATCGCCGCGATCGAGATCCTCCAAGAGACGGACGAGCCGGTCCGGAGGCTCTGGGAGAACGCCCGCTACTTTAAGGCCGAGATGAAGAAGCTAGGCTTCGATACCGGCGTGAGCGAGACCCCGATCACCCCGGTAATGCTCGGGGAGGCCAAGACCGCCTGGGACTTTTCCAAAAAGCTCTTTAATGAAGGGGTCTTCGCCCAGGCGATCGGCTACCCCACCGTCCCCCAGGGGAAGGCCCGGATCCGGGTGATGATCTCGGCCTTGCATACCAGGAAGGACCTCGACTTCGCCCTGGAGAAGTTCGAGAAGGTGGGGAAAGAGCTGAGAGTGATCTAGCGATGCGCAAGGCCGTCATCAGCAGCGAGGCCGCTCCGCCCGCGATCGGGCCCTATTCCCAAGCGATCCTCGCTGGCGGCTTCATCTTCACCTCCGGTCAGTTGCCGCTGGACCGGGAGGGGAAGCTGATCGAGGGCGATATCCTTGCCCAGGCCCGCCAGTGCCTGGAGAACCTCAAGGCGATCCTCGAGGCCGCCGGGGCGGGGCTGGAGGATCTAGTGAAGGTGACAGTCTATGTCACCGACCTCAGGGACTTTGCGGCGATCAACGAGGTCTATGCCCGCTATTTCCCGAAGGAGCCCCCGGCCCGCTCCTTCGTCCAGGTCGCGGCCCTCCCGAAGGGAGCGGGGATCGAGCTCGAAGGGATCGCGATAAAGAAGGCCCGGTGAGCCACCTTCCTCACCGGGCCGCCGATCCGATCGAGCTAGTTTAGCTAGGGCTAGGCCATAAAGTGGAGGGCCAGCGCAGCCAGGCCGGCCAGAAGCCCCCCGACGGCCACGAGGACCATGGTCCTAGCCTGGCCCTTCAGGGCTGTGATCTCCTTCTTGAGGGCCGCGATCTCGTCGGCCTGGGCCGAGATCAGCCCCTCATGGCCTATCAGGGTCTCGCCCTGCTGCTTGAGCTTGGCCGAGAGGCCCCCCACCGTCGACTCGACCAGCCCGAGCCGGTTCATCAACTCCTGGAGCTTGGAGAGGTCCTCCGGCTTCCCGATGAGCTGGAGTTGGGCCTGGGCCTGAGCCATCGCCTTCTCGAGGGTCTCGACCCTCTTCTGGAGGTCATTGGCCTGGAGGTAGAGCTGCTTGAGCTGCTCCTCGTCGGTCTTCAATTTCGCCGCGATCCCCTGGACCGTCGTCTCCAGGGAGAAGACCCGCGGCTGGAGCTCGGCCACCGCCTCGCTCAGCCCCTCGAGCTTAGTGAGCTTCTCCCCCTGCTTCTGGACCGTGAATGATAGGCCGGAGACGCTGCTCTCGAGCTTCACCACCCTCGGGCGGAGGTCCTCCTCCACAGAGCGCTGGAAGGCCGAGAGATCGCGGATCTTCCCCTCGCTCTCCTTCATCTGGAAGGAGATCTCCTTGAGGATCGCCTCCAGGCTCGAGATCCGCTGGGCGTCGAAGGCGATGTCCTTGACGATCCCCTCGAGCTTAGCCAGGCCGGCCTCGAGCTGGGCGAGCTTGTCCGCGATCGCCCCGTCCCCTTCTCCTTCCCCATAGGCCGCCGGGGCGAGGAGCGGGCTCACGAAGGCCACGGCCACTGCCGCCAGGGCCAGAACCACTGCCTCTATACCCCTCTTCCACATCTTTGCCTCCTTCACCGGTTAAACTTGCGCCCCAGTCTAGAATCGGCCCGGATCGGCCCAAAGGAGCGGTGTCAAACAGGGGGGAGAAGTCGGTTACCCCCGACAGTGATCTCCGTTACGGACGGCGGCTTCGGCTTGGCAGGGAGCCCCACTTGGGGCTAGAATCGAGCCGTGGAAGGGAATAAGGCTATCACGCTCGAGCAGTTCAAGGAGATCGACCTCCGGGTCGCGACGATCGTGGCCGCGGAACGGGTCCCCGGGGCGGACAAGCTGCTGAAGCTCGAGGTGGACCTAGGCGGCGAGCGGAGGCCGCTCGTGGCCGGGATCGCCCAGCACTACCGGCCGGAGGAGTTGGTGGGGAAGCAGATCATCGTCGTGGCCAACCTCCAGCCGGCGGTGATCCGCGGGGTCGAGTCAAGGGGGATGCTCCTGGCCGCGGTCCATCCCGGCGGGCTGGCCTTGGTCACGCTCGACCGGGAGGTGCCGAACGGGGCGAGGGTCTCTTAAGGGCCAGCGATGGGGATGGGGCGGAAGATCGTCCATGTGGACATGGACGCCTTCTACGCCGCGATCGAGCAGCTCGACCATCCCGAGCTGCGCGGGAGGCCGGTGATCGTCGGGGGCGACCCCGCGGGTCGGGGTGTGGTCTCGACCGCCTCTTATGAGGCCCGGAAGTTCGGGGTCCATAGTGCCATGCCCGCGGCCCAGGCCAGGAGGCTCTGCCCTCAAGCGGTCTTCCTCCGCCCGAGGTTCGCCCGCTACCAGGAGGTCTCCCAGCAGATCCGCGCGATCCTTTATAGCTACACCCCGCTCGTCGAGCCCATCTCCCTCGATGAGGCCTTCTTGGACCTCACGGGGACCGAGCGGCTCCTCGGCCCCGCGGAGGAGGTGGCAAGGGAGATCAAGCGGCGGGTCCGGGAGGAGACCGGCCTCACCTGCTCTGTAGGGGTCGGGCCGAACAAGTTCTTAGCCAAGCTGGCGAGCTCGCTCGCCAAGCCGGACGGGTTCCTCGTCGTCCGGGAGGGCGAGGAGCTCGCCTTCCTCGAGGACCTCCCCATCGAGCGCCTCTGGGGCGTGGGCGAGGCGACGGCGAAGCGACTGCGGGGGCTTGGGATCACCACCGTCGGGCAACTGCGGGGGCTCGCGCTCGAGGAGCTGCTCGACAAGTTCGGCAGCCTCGGGAGGTCGCTCTACGAGCTGGCGCGGGGGATCGATCGGAGCCCGGTCATCCCCGAGAGGGAGGCCCGCTCGCTCGGGGCTGAGCGGACCTTCCCCGAGGACCTCACGGACCCCGAGGAGATGGAGCGGGTCCTCTTCTCCCTGAGCGAGGAGGTGGGCCGGCGGCTCCGGGAAGAGGGGCTCAAAGGCCGGACAGTCCAGCTCAAGGTCCGGTTTGCCGACTTCAAGACGATCACAAGGGCCAAGACCCTCTCCAGGCCGACGGACCTGGGGAGGGAGATCTTCGAAGAGGCCGGAAGGCTCCTCGCTGAGCGGGTCCAGCTCCGCCAGGGGGTCCGGCTGTTGGGGGTCCAGGTCTCCGGCCTGATCCCCAAAGATCAGGAGCAGCTCCCGCTCTTCCAGGATGAGAAGGAGCGGCGCTCTGCGGAACTGGAGCGCCTGATCGACGAGATTCGCGCCCGGTTCGGTGAGGAGGCCCTCAAGTGGGGCCGGGCCCTCAGGCCGAAGCCGCCTCGGGCTTGAGGGCCAGTGCCGCCCGCTCGGCGATCCCGGTGGTGTCGAGCAAGAACCGCGAGAAGAAGATAGCGCAGAACATCGAGCCGGCGACCCCGATGACCAGGGTGATGGCGAAGCCCTTCACTGGGCCGGTCCCCATCAGGAGCAGGACCAAAGCGGTGGCGATGGTCGTGATGTTGGAGTCGAGGATCGCGGAGTAGGACTTCTGGAAACCGGCCTTCACTGCCGGGCCGATCCCCTTCCCCGCGCGGAGCTCCTCCTTGATCCGCTCGAAGATGATCACATTCCCGTCGACGGACATACCGATGGTGAGGATGATCCCGGCGAAGCCGTCCAAAGTGAGCGTCGCACGGAAGGCGGCGAGCGCCCCGAAGACGAGGATCATGTTCAATAGGAGCGCGGCATTCCCCACCACCCCCAGCCAGCGGTAGCGGAGGAACATGTAAATGATCACCAGGATGAACCCGATGATCATGCTCATCATCCCCCGGCGGATCGAGTCCTCCCCCAAGGTCGGCCCGATCGAGCTCTCCTGAACGATCTCCACATCGACGGGGAGGGCCCCGGCCCGGAGCACGATCGCGAGGAGCCGGGCCTCCTCGGCGGTGAACCGCCCCTCGATCACCGCCTCCTTGAGGGTCGGGGAGGTGGAGGCGGCCTGCTTAATGTTCTCGGTGACCGAGGGGGCGCTGTAGATCGTGTTATCCAGGACGATCGCCAGCCGATCATTCACTTTGAGCTGGTTGATCACATCGCGGAAGATCCTCGCCCCTTCGGTGTTGAACTCCAGGGAGATGAAGAGCGGGCCCTGACCGGCCGCGGGGGTGCTCCTCGTCCGGACCTGCGCGTTGCTCAGGGCCGCGCCGGTGAGCATCGGCTCCCGCTCCACGAGATAAGGGTTCCCGTCCCGGTCGAAGAGGACCTCCTCATTCAGGGAGGTCGGGGTGAGGATGTCCCCCTTCTTCCCGGCCTCGAGCACCTTCCGGAACTCCAGGAGGGCCGTCCGGCCGATCAACTGCCGGGCCTCGCTGATGTCCCTTGTCCCGGGGAGCTCGACGACGATCCGCTTCGTCCCCGCGCGGCGGATCACGGGGTTGGTCATACCATACTGGTCGACGCGGTTGTTGAGGATCGTGACGATCCTCTCGAGGATGTCGTTCGCCTCCTGGAGGCTCGTCCCCTCGGGGATCTGGGCCTCGAGGGTCAACTGCGAGCCGCCCAAAAGGTCGAGCCCGAGGTTGATGTTCACCAGCCTCTTCGCCGAGCCGGTGAGGGCCGGGAAGAAGAGGAAGAGACAGGCCGCTAGGACTACTGCCAATATGAGGAGGAACCGCCAGAGGTTCGCCCGCTTCATTGCATCCTCTCCATGATTGCGCTCTTCAGGACCTTCACCGTCGCACCCTCCTCCATCTCCAAGAGGACGCTGTCCTTATCGATCCGCTTAATCCTCCCGATGAGCCCACCGCTGGTGATCACCTCGTCGCCCTTCTTCAGGTTCCCCAAGAGCTCCTGATGCTTCCGCTGGCGCCGCCGCTGGGGCCAGATGAGGAGGAAGTAGAAGATCGCGATGAAGAGGGCGAGGAAGATGATCATGGGTAAGAGCCCGGCCAAGCCACCCCCTTGAGGGGCCGCCTCCTGCATCGCCCATGCGACCATCAATCGCCTCCCTTAGCTCCTTCCATGGATGGTCGGATTATACAAGAGGGCATCCCCGCCTGCCAACCCCCGCCTCACCTTAGACCCTAGGGAGCCAGATCCCTCGGCTCTGCCCCTGATATTTCCCCTGCCGATCGGCATAGGAGATTGAGCAAGGCTCCTCGGCCCGGAGGAAGATCACCTGCGCGATCCCTTCATTGGCATAGATCTTTGCGGGGAGGGGAGCGGTGTTGGAGATCTCGAGGGTAATGTAGCCCTCCCACTCCGGCTCGAGCGGCGTGGTATTGACGATGATCCCGCAGCGGGCGAGGGTCGATTTCCCCAAGCAGATGGCCAAGACATCCCGGGGGATCCGGAGATACTCGACCGAGCGGGCTAGGACAAAGGAGTTCGGCGGGATGATGCAACTCTCTCCCTTGAAGTCCTCGAGCGAGCGGGGATCGAGATCCTTGGGGTCGATGAGCCCGACCCCCCTGCCTTTAAAGATCTTGAACTCATCCGCGACCCGGATGTCATACCCATAGCTGGAGAGGCCGAAGCTGATCACCCCCTCGCTCACTTGCTCCGGGACGAAAGGGGAGATCATCCCCCTCCTCGCCTGCTCCTTGATCCAACGGTCATTTAGGAGCATGGCTTCCCCCTTTCACTCCAGCCCGCCGGGGCTGGCGGGGCCGCTGACCCAGACCTGGTCAAGGTAGAACCGATCCTCGTCCGTGTCATAGCCGAAGAGCTCGGCATACCTCCCCCAACCGACCAGGGTCTCGAAGGTCTCCTCCGGGTCCTCCTGGGGGAGGAGCCGCTTGAGCTCCTCCAGGACCTCTTCCCTGGAGGCGGAGCGCTGCTCCCGCTTCTTAAGGTAGGCCACGAAGTGGCGGAAGAGGCCCAGCCGCTGGAGCTGCTCCTTGAAGATGGCCTTCTTGAGGTTGGTATCCCCCTCGATCGCCTCCTTCCCCAAGGGGAGGAGGAGGGCATCCCCTCCGGGGGTCTCGAGGAAGCCCAGCATCTCCGCGGCCTTGAGCACGGCCAGGAGCTCGCCGAGCTCGTAGCCCAGCTCATCGGCTAAGCGGTAGATGTCCTCTCGCCCTCCGTGGTCGTCGAGGAGCTCAAGCAGCCCGAAGATCCGATTCACGCCGGTATTAGGGAGAGGATCTACTTTGTCATCCATCCCTTCATCCCTTATCCTTGCCCTATTATGCCATGAGGGAGAAGATCCGGTCAATGTAGCCGTTGAACGCTTCCGCCCGCTTGTCCCGTGGGCGAGGGAGTTCGATCCGGACCTCCGCGACGATCCGTCCCGGCCGGGGGGAGAGGACGATCACCCGATCGGCCAGCTCGACGGCCTCATCGATGAGATGAGTGACCATGACACAGGCGGCCACGGGGACCTGGGGGTCGGCCCACAGGTCCAGGACCAGCTCGCGGAGGCTGATCGCGGTCAGGGCATCGAGGGAGGAGAAGGGCTCGTCCATGAGGAGGATCTTCGGCTCGACCGCCAGGGCCCGCGCTAGCCCGACTCGCTGCTTCATCCCCCCGGAGAGCTCCCTCGGGTAGGCCTCTTCATACCCCTCCAGCCCGACCTTGTCGATGTAGAATGCGGCCTTCCGCCGCCGCTCCTCGAGTGGAACCCCTCGGGCCTCCAGCCCCAGCTCCACATTCGCCTGGACGGTGAGCCAGGGGAGGAGGGCAAACGACTGGAAGACCAGGGCCGTCTCGTAATTGACCCCGTCCAGGGCCCGCCCCTCGAGGAGGACCCGCCCGGAGCTGGGAGGGATCAGCCCGGCCATGATCCGAAGCAGGGTTGACTTCCCGCAGCCCGAGGGGCCGACGATGGCGATGAACTCCTCTTCCCCCACTACGAGCGAGATCTCCTCCAGGGCCGAAAGGGCCCCGAACCGCTTGCTCACCCGCTCGAGCTCCAGCAGGGTCATCTTCAGTATTCGATCCGGTAGCGCTCCACGGCGAAGCGGTAGAGCCGCCGCCAGAGGAGGCGGTTGAGGAGCAAGATCACTATAACCATCGCGCTCAGGGTCAGGAAGATCAAGACCCCGCTCCCCAGCTCATAGGTCGCGCGGTCGAGGAGCGCCCCGATCCCCAGGACCTGATAGGGCTTTTGATTATAGACGATGTATTCCGCCACGATCAAGGCGTTCCAGCCCCCGCCCCAGCCGGTGATGCTCCCGGTGAGCAAGGAGGGGAAGAGGGCCGGGAGGACCACCCTCCGCCAGTAGTGCCAGCGCGAGAGCCGGAGGCTCCTGGCCATCTCCTTGAGGTCCTGGGGGACGGCCCTTGCGCCAGCGATGAGGTTGAAGAGGAGATACCACTGCATCCCGGTGAGGATCAGCAAGACCGAGGCGACATTCATCCCCCCGAAGACCCGGATCACAAAGAGGATGATCAAGGGGAAGAGGGCCGTGGCGGGGATCGAGGCCCCGATCTCGGCGATGGGGGTCACGATCCTCGCGACCCGCTCGTTCTCACCGATCCAGATGCTCAAGGGGACCGTCCAAGCCAAGGAGATGAGATAGGCGAGAGTCAGTCTCCCGAAGGAGGCCAAGATCGCTAGGGGGATCTGGGCCGCCTCCCTCGGCCAGGGCTGGGCGAGCGCCCGGACCAAAGCCGAGCCCGCGGCCCAGGTGAGATAGCCCAAGAGGCCGCCGGCCGAGAGGGCCAGGCCCCAGGTGCAGGTCCGCCAGAGGCGATGAGCCGTCTCGGCTGAGAGGGCCTTCGTCGGAGACCGCCTCGCTAGGCCGGCCATGCCCTCGCTGAGCAGAGACCCTGCCCTCCGAAGGAGGGCCTTGGCTCCCTTGACCATCCTGGAGCGGCGCCACCAGTCGAGGACCCCTGACCTTCCAGGCGAGGAGGCAGCGAACTCATAACGGAAGGTCTCGGCCCAGACCGAGAGCGGCCGCCAGAGCAAGAGGTCCATCGCCACGATCAGCCCGATGAGGGCCCCCAGGGCCAGGAGCATCAGCCCGAGCCGGCCCTCCTCCGCGGCGCGATACATCAGCGAGCCCAGCCCGGGGAGGTCATACCTCGCCGGGCCGATGGCGATGATCTCCGCGGCCATGAGGAAATACCAGCCCCCCGCCCAGGACATGATCGTGTTATAGACCAACTTCGGGACACAGGCGGGGAGGAGGAGCCGCTTGAAGGCAAGCCACCTTCCGGCCCCGAAGGCCGCGAGCGCCTCCCTTGCGTCCTGAGGGATGGTGAGGATCCCTTCGTAGACCCCGAAGGCCATATTCCAGGCTTGGCTGGTGAAGATCAAGAAGACCGAGGCCAGCTCGACCCCCAGCCGCCCGCCCCCACTGAGGCTGACGAAGAGGTAGATCGCCGCGGGGAAGAACCCCAGGATCGGGACCGACTGGAGGATGTCGAGCGCGGGGATGAGGAGCCGCTCAGCTCGGCGGCTGGTGGCGGCGAGGTAGCCGTAGCTGAGGGAGAAGAGGAGCGAGATGAGGTAGGCGGCGAGCATCCGGGCGAAGGAGTAGAGGGCATACAAGGGGAGCCGGGGGAGCTCCGCGGGGACGGCAAACCCCGGCCGGAGGAGGTAGGCGCGGCTGCCATAATAGGCCACGATGACCAGGGCCGCCAAGAGCAAGGCCAGGAAGAACGGGCTCCAACGATGCCGGTGCTGGCGCACTCTCTCCTCCGCCGCTCATCGTCCACCTCGGAAGTTCGGCAGATTATAGTCGATAAAGGGAGGACTCGCTACTCCCCTGGCCGCTCGGGGGTTGAAATCGTGCCCCGGATGATCTATGATCCCTCTGGAGGAGATAGAGGATGGCCGGCCATTCCAAGTGGGCGAATATCAAGTATCGGAAGGAGAAGCAGGACCAGAAGCGCGGTGCGATCTTCTCCAAGCTGGCGAAGGAGATCACCCTCGCCGCCCGTGCGGGGGCCGATCCGGAGAAGAACGCCGCTTTGGCTAACGCCCTGGCGCGGGCCAAGGCCTTCAACCTCCCGAAGGAGAACATCGAGCGGGCGATCAAGCGGGCGACCGGGGAACTCCCCGGGGCTCGGTATGAGGAGATCATTTACGAGGGCTATGGCCCGGGCGGGGTGGCCCTCCTCCTGAGGGTCGTCACCGATAACCGGAATCGGGCCGCCGCGGAGATCCGGAGGATCTTCGAGGACTTCGACGGCTCGCTCGGGGAGTCCGGCTCAGTCGCCTGGCTCTTCAGCCGGAAGGGGCTAGTGGTGATCAATAAGGAGGCCGCGAGCGGGAGCGGCCGGGACCTCGAGGACTTGCTCATCGAGATCATCGACCTCGGGGCGGAGGACATCCAAGAGAAGGACAGCGAGATCGAGATCTACTGTCGTCCGGAGGCCCTCTCCGCCGTCAAGGAAGGGGTCGAGCGGCTCGGCCTCCCCGTGGCCAGGGCCGAGGTCTCGATGGTCCCCCAGTCGACCGTCCATCTCGAGGGGAAGGAGGCCGAGCGGCTCCTCCGGTTCCTCGAGCGGCTCGACGAGCAGGAGGATGTCCAGGAGGTCTACGCCAACTTCGATATCCCCGACGAGATCTTGGAGAAGGTCGCTTGAACCGCGCTTAGCTTGGCCCGGCTCGGTGGAGGTAGAGGGCGAGCTTTGGGTTGGGACTTGACAAGTGGGCGGGCTTGGGTTATAGATAAAACCAGGAGCGGAGATGGAGGTTGGGCTGAGGGCGGCGTTGCAGGGTGGTGATAGTCCCGCGGCTATTTCCATTTACTTTATGTGGACGACCGGGGGGGTTTGAGGCGGCCTTAAGGCCGCCGCTCCCCCAAGAAGGCCATGGACCGGGAGGTCCAGGGCCTTTTTCTTTGAAGAGGGGAGGTTGAAGATGGAATGGAAGCGATACTCGAAGTGGAGGGGCTAGCTAAGAGCTTCGGCGGCCTAAGGGCGGTCAATAATTGCTCCTTCAAGGTCCGTAAGGGGACGATCACCGGCCTGATCGGCCCGAACGGTGCGGGGAAGACGACCGTCTTCAACCTCATCACTGGCTTCTATCAGCCCGATGCGGGGAGGATCTTCTTCGCCGGGGAGGAGATCACCGGCCTCCCGCCCCACCGTGTCTTCCACAAGGGGATCTGCCGGACCTTCCAGATCCCCCGGGAGTTCGGGGAGATGACGGTGCTGGAGAACCTGATGCTCGTCCCACCGGGTCAGCTCGGGGAGCGGCTCTGGGGCCCGCTCTTCCTCGCCCGGCGGGTCAAGCGCCAAGAGAGCGAGCTCCAGGAGAAGGCCCTCCAGGTCCTGGAGTTCGTGGATCTCCTCCACCTCAAGGACGAATACGCCAAGAACCTCTCCGGGGGGCAGAAGAAGCTCCTCGAGCTGGCGAGGACGATGATGGCCGACCCCAAGCTGGTGCTCCTGGACGAGCCCGGAGCGGGGGTCAACCCGACCCTGATGCGCCGGTTGGTCGAGGCGATCGCGCGGCTCTGCCATGAGCGAGGGGTGACTTTCTTCCTTATCGAGCACGACATGAACCTGGTGATGAGCCTCTGCAACCCGGTGATCGTGATGAGCGAGGGATGCAAGCTGATGGAAGGGACCCCCGCGGAGGTCCAG
This sequence comes from Candidatus Acetothermia bacterium, assembly GCA_028275195.1. Lineage (GTDB taxonomy): Bacteria > Bipolaricaulota > Bipolaricaulia > RBG-16-55-9 > JANLFV01 > JANLFV01. The sequence goes on along the minus strand of JAPWVC010000005.1, from coordinate 1,626 downwards.
CGAGACCAGCGGGTCCTGGAGGCCTACCTCGGAGGGCAATATGTCGCTACTGAAGGTTGAGGGAGTCCACTCAGGCTACGGGGAGATGGAGATCCTCCATGGGGTCTCGATCGAGGTCCGGGAGGGGGAGATTGTCTCGATCATCGGCCCGAACGGCGCGGGGAAGTCGACCCTCCTGAAGACGATCTTCGGGCTCCTCCGCCCGACGAAGGGGCAGATCACCTTCAAAGAGGAGGGGATCACCGGCCTCCCTCCGAACGAGATCGTCCGGAAGGGGCTCTGCTACGTCCCCCAGGTGGACAACATCTTCCCCTCGCTCACCGTCCAGGAGAACCTGGAGATGGGGGCCTTCATCGAGGACGACCCCCGGATAATCTCAGAGAGGATGGAAGGGGTCTATGAGCTCTTCCCCCTCCTCAAGGAACGGCGGCGGCAGCGGGTGGGGAAGATGTCCGGCGGGGAGCGGCAGATGGTGGCGATCGGCCGGGCACTGATGCTCGATCCAAAGCTATTGATGCTCGATGAGCCCTCCGCGGCCTTGGCCCCCAAGCTCGCGGAGATGATCTTCGCCAAGATCAAGGAGATCAACGGCCAGGGGGTCTCGCTCCTCATCGTGGAGCAGAATGCTAAGGAGTCGCTGAAGCTGGCGCATCGGGGCTATGTCCTGGCCGACGGGCAGAACAAGCTCGAGGGCCCGGGGCTCAAGCTCCTCACCGACCCTGAGGTGGGCCGGCTCTACCTCGGCGGTTGAGGGGAAGGGGAGAGAGATGGCTAAAGATGAGAAGGGCTTAGGATCCGATCCCTCCGGGACGGCCTCCGTAGCGCTCCCCCGGGTCAGGCGGGCCAGGTGGAGCCGGAAGACTTTCACGCAAGCCTTAGCGGGCCTGGGCCTGCTCGGCCTGATCATCATTCTCATCTTTGCCGGGCTGGCCAAGGGCGTGACCTTCATCCAGCTCGCTTCGCTCGCCGTCTGGGGGATCATCCTCGGGGCTGTGATCGCGCTCGGGGCGATCGGGCTGACCTTGGTCTACGGGATCCTGAGGTTCGCCAACTTCGCCCACGGGGACCTCATGACCGTCGGAGCCTACATCACTCTCCTCCTCGTCGGGTCCATCCTCCCCCGGGGGGCCCGGCTGGCACCATTCTCCTTCGGGTGGGAGTTCTTGGCCGCCCTCCCACTGGCGATGATCGTCACCACACTCGTCGCGCTAGCCGTGGAGAAGGTGATCTACAGCCCCCTCCGGAGGCGCGGGAGCTCCCCGGCCATCCTGGCGATGGCCGCGCTCGGAGCGGCCTTCCTCATCCGGAGCTCGGTCTATATCGTCTGGGGCGGGGATTTCCATACCTACTATATGGGGATCCGCCAGGTCCTGACCCTCCCCGGAGGGATCCGCATCCGCTACGATCAGTTGATCATCCTAGCCCTAGCCCTTCTCTTCGTCCTCCTCATCTACCTGTTCTTGGAGCGGACGAAGCTGGGGAAGGCGATGAGGGCCACCGCCGATAACCCCGATCTGGCCCGCGTGACTGGGATCGATGTCGGACGAGTGATCTTCTGGACCTGGGCTATCGGATCGGCAATGGCCGCCGTCGGGGGGGTCCTCCTCGGGCTCGACTCCCAGGTCC